>JBEHWP010000383.1:0-6336 GCA_040217665.1 Vulcanimicrobiota bacterium | reverse complement strand
CCTATAAATCTATATAATGAAGGGTGTCGCGGACTGCTGGTAGATGGCTCTGTAGTAAGTACTTACAGTAACGGAACAACTCCTTCTATAAGCTTTCAACACGACAACAGTGTTTCAGGTTTCGGGAAACTTGGCTATTGCCTTGAATTTAAATATGACCCCGATTATACACAGAATCTTATAATAACATCACCGGGACCATCAGGATACAGATATGACAGAGTATACTGGCATGTGTATTAATAATCTTGACCTGTAATAAATTATTTAGATAAATTGTCCTTCCTTCCATAGTTTTCATCTAAAGCTTTATTTAAAAATAAAAATTCCTATACTTTCGAATTATGCGTTACGGCACCGGTGAGAGAATCTTTCCAGAAACTATTTTCCATCCAGCACTTTTCTTATTATTTTTGCCATAACCCTTATATCAAACGGTTTCATCGTAAATTCCCTGACACCAATTTTTTTGGCCTTTTCTGCTGTTATCATATCACTGTACCCTGTGGAAAGAATTACCGGAAGATCCGGTCTGATAGAGAGAATATGTTTCACCAGGTCAGTGCCGGTTTTTTCAGGCATTGTCTGATCGGTAATGATTATATCAAATTTATCCGGTTCCTTCTTAAACGTATCCATTGCTTCAGAACTGCTTGAAAGAGCAACGACTGTATAACCCAGATCTTCTAACATCTTCTTACCGAGATAGACAAGTTTTCTATCATCATCTACAAACAGTATGGTTTCTGTTCCTCCAGGGAGATGTTCCGAGAAAGAAACCTTTTGAGGCACTTCCGTATCAATTCTGGGAAGTAAAACTTCAAAGGCAGTACCTTTACCGGGATGGCTGTTTACTATTATATCTCCTCCATGACTTCTCACTATGCCATGAACGACAGATAATCCGAGACCTGTTCCCTCTCCAGGATCTTTTGTAGTAAAATACGGTTCAAAAATATGTTCCAGTATATCAGGGTCAATGCCATGGCCTGTATCCTTTACGACAAGCTTTACATAGGGCCCTGCCTTTAATCCTTCATAGAGGACGGCATTATTTATATCCACATCAAAATTAGACAGGCTTACCTCCATAATACCGCCTTTTTCTCTCATAGCATAAAAAGCATTTGTACATAGATTCATTAATAACTGATGAATCTGTATAGTATCTGCAATTACCGTATAGGGGCCTCCGCCGAGTTTCTGACGTATCTCTACCGTAGCAGGCAGTGATGCTCTCAAAAGCTTTAATACTTCTTTAACAATAACATTAATCTGAACAGGCATTTTTTCCTGTTCACTCTGGCGGCTGAAAGCAAGGATCTGTTTTACAAGATCCGTAGCACGATAACTGGCCTGAATAACCTCTTCCAGATTTGAATAAACCTTGCTTCCTTCCGGTATCTCTTTTAATGCCAGATAGGTAAAACCAATGACGGCACTCAGAATATTATTAAAATCATGGGCAATACCACCTGCAAGTGTGCCGATAGCTTCCATCTTCTGCTTCTGACGGAGCTGGCTTTCCAGTTTCTTCTTATCTTCTTCCGCTTTTTTTCTTTCTGTTATATCACGTAATACACCTTCTATAGCCAGAGGAATATCATCTTCACCGAATACAATATGAGTATTTGCCGAAAAATATATTTCTTTTTCATCTTTACTTTTAAGTTTTATTTCATAGTCCTTCACAACATGGGAATTATATAAATCCCGCAATAAAATATCATACTGTAAAACGTCAGGACATATGTTTTTTATCGGTAGCCCTGTAAGCTCTTTCGGATCATAGCCGCAATAGGACTTTATGGAAGGACTGATAAGTGTGATAATACCATCCATATCTGTGCGATAATATACGTCTACAAAGGATTCAAATATAGTGCGGTATTTTTCTTCGCTTTCCTTTATCTGTATATTCTTATTCCATCCTTTAATGAGGGAATCTACGAGACAATAAAGTTCTTCTTTATTAAAAGGTTTTGTAATATAATAAATATCCTTTTTCAAATTTTCTTTTATAGTGGCAAGTGATATATCGGAATAGGCTGTAACAAGAATAATAATAACTTCTGAGTCAATATTCCTTACTGCACTTGCAGTTTCAAGACCTCCAAGACGGGGCATCTTCATATCCAGTATACAGAGAGGTGTACGATTTCCTTTTCCGTACTCACTCCTGAAAGCATCTAATAGATACTGGCCGTCGGGAAAAGTTCTCAGATGAAAATCTTCCTCTGTTTCTTCTCCATGAGTTAAATCGAACTGTCTGGTAAATATAATTGTATATATATCTAAAAAATTCTCATCATCATCTGCTATAAAAATAGTTCTATTATACATAATATTTTACCTATTTACCTGGTAATTGAACTTATAGTTAATGTCATAACTTAATTGGAAGCATAACACCTGATGTGCGACAGGGGGAGGTATTTATAGTTCGTTATAATATAAACTATAAAGATATATACCAGAAACCTTTATGGTTTTTCCTTTCTGTATTCAAGAGACTTTCACAAAGTTGAGAAAAGATAATCCAGGGATTACTCCTGATGTGTAAGGATACTTATACAAATTACACGTTGCTTTTTGCTCATCTATATGTTACATTATACATAAGTTCATTTAGAATGTAAATAGATTACTTGAGGTTATATTTTAATGAAGAGAATTTTTTTTATTATTTTATTTATATTATCGTCCGTTATATATATATCCGTTTCCAGAGAAATTTTTCCGGCAGAAAGGGATAAAGATTATGACAGAGCCTTTTCCGTGACATCGGGCTGGACAGGTGCAGACGGCACCTATTCAATACCATTGAGTGACGGAAAAACAATGTGGCTTTTTGGCGATACCTTTATCGGAGAAGTAGACCATTCAGGGAAAAGATCTGAGAAAACAGTAATAATAAATAATTCAATTGCTATTCAGGAAGGTAAAGATCCTTCTACTATTAAATTTATGTATGGAGGAACAGAAGAGAAACCGGAATCTTTCTTTATCCCTCCTGATGGTAAAGGCTTCTTCTGGATTTACGATGCAATTCCTGATAGAGGTGATGGCAAAATCGTTGTTTTTCTGCCACAGATCGAAATATCAGGTAAAGGCATATTCGGGTTCAGACAGACAGGCAACTGGACTGCAGATGTTTTAATTAAAGGGCATAGCTGTTCCGTAAAAAATTATAAAAAATTGCCTTATTTTCAGGAAAAAGAGGGAGAAAAACCTGCCATAGCATTCGGCGCATCAATCCTTGTAGAAAAAGACTGGACTTATATTTACGGCACAGAAGATTATGAAATTACAAAAAATCTGATCCTTGCCAGAATAAAATCAGGCTCCATACCTTCTGAGACTCCATGGGAATTTCATACCGGAACAGGATGGAGCAAAAATCTGTCTGACTGCAAACCGGTATTTAAAGAAGTGGGAAATGAACTGTCTGTCCATAAAAATACTGATGGCAGATATATTTTAACTACCCAGAAAAACGGCTCAGGTTCTGATGTAGAAATAATATTCGGAACTTCGCCACAGGGTCCGTGGACCGCTCCGGTCACTGTATGGCATATAGAAGAATCTAACGACAGAATTTTCTCCTATAATGCCAAAGCCCATCCAGAACTTTCCGATACAGAGAAGGGACTTCTTATATCATACAATGTAAATGCCTGGAATTTTGATGATCTGTATATCGATAGCACTATATACAGGCCGAGATTTATAAGGGTTCGTCTGGACAGTGAGCAGTGAGTCGTAAAAAGTGAAAAGTAAAAAGTAGGTTCTAACCGTGTTCGGTCGGTACCGGTGAAAATACGCATTACCCATTACGCATCACGAACCACCAGTGACGCGTCACGATTATAGTGAAAGGTATAATATATTTATGGATCCAATATTTCTATATATTTTAACAGGTGTATTCTTTATACTCCTTATAAAATTCAAACTCATATTTATTTTCTTCCCGTCAATAATGAAAAGATTCTGGCAACCTCAGGTTATTTCCGGGCCGGGAGGACACAGATATATAACTGATATGAAACATAGACTTACAGATTTTAATCTGGCATCATTAAATTCACTTGTTGATGCTCATTACGACAGATCAGTTAATTTCAGAGTGGGAGGAGTTATTTTTAGCTATGAAGATGAGAAAAAAAACCTTTTGTCTTTTTATGCCGATTTTGTCTCTCCTAAAGATGAGGTTGTTAGACAGAACAGATTGCTGGGCTCCCTAAAGGCTATAACCCTGAAAGATGAGATAGAAATTCTTGCAGAAAATAATACCTTTAAATTATTCTATAACAAATGTCACATTGCTTCCATTACGGCAGCTTCAAGACGTATCTTAAATCCTGCCGGACAGGAAATAGGATTTATAACAGGACCGGAATATCACTGTACCAGGCTCTCGTCCGATGAAAATAGAAAAATAATACTTAATGGAGAAGAAACAGGTGAATACGGATTTTTATCCTTCTCTACAGAAGAAAATACACTTATTACTCCACAAAATCCTTTATTTAAATCCATAAAACAGGGATTAAACGAATTTCAGACAAATCTTCTGACATGTATAGTCATTATGGATATTTATTATAACTCCCTTTATTGTTTTGAAAAGAAATTGTATAATCGTGATGCGTAATGCCCAATGCGTAATGCGTGTTTTCACCGGTACCGGGCAAACACAGTTAGCCACTAACAACCATGACCGGATCGGTCACAAGGAAATATTAGAATCAGCATCCAGTGAAGTGGCAAACTTCATCATTCTCATATAAAAACTCACTTTTCACAACTCACCACTCAGACACCCCGAAAGGCGGAGATCTTACGAACTCCGCCTTATATATATTTACTCTACAATCATATCAACAGGCTTTGTTACAGTCACATTCTCAGGTTTGTAATATTCATAAACCTGAGACCTGGGAGCCTGCACCTTTACAGGATATTTTGCCCTTAATTGATAACTTACTTCTATAGATTTTTTCCCCTTTATCTCATCTATATAAATAATTACCTGTCTCCCTGTAAGACTGTATTTCTGTATTACCTTATCTGTAACAAGTTTCTCAAGTCCATCACTTTCTACGGTAAATCCCGGAGGTATGCCCAGATCTATAATGGTCATCTTTATATCACCTTCAGTATTGCTGGTAATCTGTGCTTTACATGTAACAAGATCATTCTGGACAAGTTTAGTCCTGTCATATGAAACTTTTATAGAAAGAGTTTCGGCAGTTTTTTCTTCCTTTATCATGTTCCATGGCAGATAGTATTTTGTCACAATCTGATAAAGACAATTACCTTTTCCTTCAAATTTTATGTCCACATTGTTCTTACCCGATACAGTTCCCAGATCAAACTGTTGATAAACATCAAAATTCTTAGAAGTAATATTGAAATCTTTAAATTTCTTTCCGTTTATCAGGATAGAACCTGCTACATTTACCTCTTCTGTGGCTTTCTCCGCTGCAAATAAAAGGGCTCTCAGAGTAAGTATTGTAGGCTGTGTGGAATGCCATGTTCCGTAAGCATCCTTATTCTGTATGAGAAATGTAATAGATTTATTGACCACATCGGGGTACATATCGGATTTCAACATTGCATAGGTCACAAGAGCAGTAGTTTCAACAGTAGAACTTATACCGCCTGAAAAAGTAATGGTTTCAAGAGACGATTCCCAGTAAACAGAAGATTTATCTTCTTTTTTCATATCTATAAGTTTTTGAAAAACATTCTTCAGTATGGGATCAGATTTATCATATGATGAAAGGGCATTTGCTATAATGGCCATCATATATGGATCGTTGGCCTGAGTATAATGTTCTTTTATATAGGAAACAGCTTTTCCTGTAACATCTTTATTTTCATAGCCCGTATCCAGGAGGGCCCATGTTATATAAGCAGTGACAAGGAGATTTGAATTCTGAAGCCTTGACCAGCTTTCTGCATGGCAATAACTTTCATCAGGTTTCCAGCTTCCGTCCTGTAATTGCTGTGATACAAGCCAGTCCTGACTTCTCTTTATAAGAGCAGGGTCTACGGAATGAACTTTTGCCATATCTTTAAATTCCATTATGCCAAAAGCAGTAAGCAGTTTATTTGCCGGCACATCACCGAACCATGAGAAACCTCCTCCATTAACTTCAAATGTTAGAAGCCTCTGATAACCGTTATTTATACAGGTTTCGGCTTTCATCTGAATTTCAGGTGTTATTTTATTTACCCTTTTCAAATAATCCATTACAAGAACATTCGGGTATGTTGTAGAACTTGTCTGTTCAAAACATCCGCCGGGCATTCGAATAATTTTATCCA
>JBEHWP010000382.1:0-6366 GCA_040217665.1 Vulcanimicrobiota bacterium | reverse complement strand
GGTTAAATCGATTGGATAATTCTTTCTTCCCATTTTCAAATTCCTTTTTTTCCTTTTTTCTATTTTTCTTATACGATAATTATTTACTATTTATTCTTTTTTTCCTTTTTAATTTGAAATTATTTTAAGACACGCTCTTAGTATCAGTTTATCAAATCTCTCTGAATATGGGGCTGTCTCAAATAGCCTCCGATGGTTAGCTTTTTTACATTTCTCTGCAAATAAAGTAAATAATATTTCTACATATTATTCTCTTACCCTTTATATAGTAGTTAAATTTACGATTATATGGAATTATTTAAAATTAAAAGCGACTATATTATGGAATTAAGAATTTTTTAACGTTAAATAAGGAGTTATTCGGTATGTTATCCGTAAATACAGATTATCTATATTCAAACAGGTCGATTAATATAAATGCTTATTCATCTATGAAAAGGAGTGATAAAAATGGCTGTTTTACTGGCATGTCCGGAATTACATCAATGTGCATGGTGCCGGTGTCTTATGGTTGACGGTGAAAAATTTGAAGATTGTCTGGAAATTCTGGATATGTCTCATGGCATATGTCTGGAATGTCTGGAAAAAATAGAAGAATCCCTGAAAATAAGGAGCTGATATTATGACTGATGGTATGCAGGAGTCAAATGGCAAAGAAAATATTTTCCCAGGATTTTTTGTAAAGACCCCCTTGATTATAGGGAAAACGGAAGAAAAGGAATGTTTAAAGAGTTGTGGAAACACAGCTCTTTTTATTTATAGAACCATACCGGAACACCTCACCCTGTGTGCGGAGGCACATTGACATGTACATAAGCCTCTCTGTCATTTTAATATAAAGTTTTTTAGCTTCTTTAAACTGCCTTCTTTCTATAAGAGACAGACATATTGAAAGGTAATTATCCCATATCTCTCTGTAAATCCCGTCTTTATAAGGTTTTTTATCTATCTCTTCTACAATAAAAGGTGCCAGACCATAATATGTCCTGATTAATTCTTCTCCGTCCTTTTCATATATGAGCCAGTTGTCTCTGAACTGCCTGAATTTATTCAATTCATAACAGTCTTCATCTTTTCCGAGAGATAAACATGTGGCAGTAGTAATAAAGCAGAAACCATTGCCGTAGATTTTGCAATCTACTGTATTCAGATTACCGTCCTGAATTTTAACGCCTTTATGTAAATTTCCGTATATGTTACATCTTTCCAGAATGCCATTGCCATTAATGTGTACATAAACACCTCTGCCTCCGCAGTTATGAATTTTTGTTTCTTTTACACCGGTATTACTCTCTTCTCTTATTTCAATACCTGTAAATTCATTTGAGTAAATGTCACATTTCTCTATAGTTCCCGAACCTTTTTCATAGATTAATATGCCGCACTCTTTATTATTATGAATTTTGCAGGAACTGATAAGGGGATTACCTTTTTGCAGAATAAATACTCCTGAAAGATAATTATTGTATATATTACAGTCTTCTATTATACCTCTTCCGTCTGAACTGACCATAAGCCCGCCTTTTTTATTATGATGCATTTTACAGTTCCTTATTACAGGATTACTCTCTTCTTTAATCTGAACGGAATGGAGGAAATTTTTGTAAATATCACATGATATGATAGAAATATTGCTTTTTTCTTTGATTTCAATTCCGCTGTATTTATTGGTGTATATCTGGCAGTCTTTTCTCACACCGAGACCTTCTTCATAGACAAGAAATCCGCAAAAAGCATTATCATAAATTTTACAGGACCTTATCTCGGGATTACCTTTTCTGTAGATGAAAATACCGGAAGATTTATTTCTGAAGATCTGACACTCTTCGATAATACCTGTGGCATCTTCTGAAACAGCAATACCTCCCTGATTGCCTTCATAGAATTGACATTTTTTTATTACAGGATTTGCCCCTTTTTTTATTGCCATACCCGGCAGAGTGTTTTTATAAATATGACAGTCTTCCACGGAAGGAGTTCCTTCGTCATATATATAAATACCGTTCTGTTTCCCGTCATGAATTCTGCATTTCCTGATTGAAGGAGAACTTTTTTCCTTTATTTCGATACAGCTCAGCTCATTATTGTAAATATGAGAATCTTCTAAAGAACCGGACGCATTTTCATAGAAAAGGACACCGCACTCTTTCCCGTTATAAATTCTGCATCTTTTGATTGAAGGATTGCTTTTTTTATTTATCAATATTCCCGAATAAGAATTTTCATAAATGTCACAGTCTTCAATCAGGGGGGAACTTCCTTCGCTGATTGTAATACCTCCCCGTATCTGTCTGTAACATCTGCATTTTTTTACGGTGCAATTGCTGCCGCCTGTTATGGACAGTCCTGAATAAACATTGGCGAATATGTCACAGCTTTCCACGAAGGATGTTCCGGGCCCTTCAAGATATATGCCTGAAAATCTGTTGTCATTGATTTTGCAGTGTTTTATTACAGGTTCTGCCTCTAATTTTACTTCAATGCCATAGGTATTATTATCATATATGTCACAGTCTTCTACATTACCTGTACTTTCCGAAGCAAAGCAAATTCCTGACGATTGTCCCTTATATATTTTAGATTTTTTTATGATACCATGAGCTTTTTCCGTTATTATTATGCCGGAATTTCCATTGTTAAAAATTTCGGATGAATCTATAAAACATGTTCCTTCATTCCTGATGAGTATACCGAAAATATTTCCGTCACATATCTTTGATTTTATAATATCTGTCTTACTGCTGCAGGCTATTTCCATACCGGTTATTTTATTCTTTGATATGACGCAGTTTTCTACCGTACCGTATGATTGATTGTATATAATACCTGTGTCGTCGTTCAATGTAATAGCCGAATTTTTAACATTGCATTTACTGTGTTCCGTAACTGTAATTCCTGTTTGATTTTCTGATATGGTGCAATTTTCTATATGACATGTGCTTTTATTTCTTACAGAAATGCCGGTTTTACTGCCGGAAATATTGCATGTTTCGATTCTACAGGATTCTGAAAGAATATTTATTGCATCATAACCGGGAGAACAAAATGTGAGATTTTTTACCGTAACTTTTTCCGCATTTATCGACAGGATATTATTCCGGTTGTTTTTGATAATAATATCGGAAGAATTTCCTTCTCCTTCAATGGTCAGACTTTTATTTATACAGAATTCTTCACTGTAAGTGCCGGATTTTATTAATATGGTATCTCCCGGTTCTGCCATATTAATTGCTTCAGAAATATTATGATAATGATTTTTTTCTTTTGACACAATTAAAACTGACATATTGTTTTATGGTACCTCACTGTAACTGCTGTCATACCCGCTTTCGCGCATGGGCGTCAACTTAAGGATAATAAGCACATCCTTTCCTGAAAATTCAATCTCTTTTTACGTTTTTCATAGCAACAATGTTTACCGATTTGTTCTAATATAGTATCTAACCTTTTATTTGAAGCAACAATTAGAATTAAAGCCCAAAAATTTTGCTGAATGAATTGTGCTACCTTTAGTAAACTGAGATGCTTCCCAGTCATTTTAAATACATAAACATATAGTTGTCGGAAAACAACTTGAAATAAAGTTATCCAGATAAGTTTGGCATATATGAGCGTTTCAACATAATGTGAAGAACCTTCTGTCATAACTGTAAGGTTAAAATGACTTTTCCAGGTCTTAAATATGGTTTCAATTCTCCAACGGATACCATACATTATAGCTACTATTTTGGTATTCCATACAGAATGTGGCATATTGGTAATAAAAATATTCCAATCCAGAAGTGCGAACTGTTCTTTACTCACCTTAAGACGTTTATCTCTATTCTGGCGAAGTTTTCTTTTCCTTTCAGAAGCCACTCCCTGTGGTAAAGGAATAGCTACAATACGAACAGGAAGTTTTATCATGGCACCAAGATAGAGATTTACGTCCAGTGCTCCATATTTATTTAAATACTCAAGAAGATTTATTTTATTCTCTTTCTCATCATAAATGTTAGTTTTGTAGAGATAACGACTAAGAAAATAGGCATCTTTATCAGCTATTTCCTTTAACACTTCAACTTTAAAATATCCTAAATCTCTTAAAACTATATCCCTTTTTCTCAAAAAAGCTAATATATCTGAAGAAGCTCTCTGGTCATTATAAGTATAGGGAGTAACTTTAAAAGAAACAAATTTTTCAGATAGTAAGTTGTAAATACTCTGGATTTTCATTATTGCAGTTGGCTTATTACTCTGATTTTTAGAACCTGGAAAAAGAGCAGCCAGTTTTTTAGGTAAAGAAATGTTTGTGCTATCCTGTAATAAGACTCTACCAAAATGGCTGAACATTCCTTTTGATGCGACCTTTTTGAAAGTAGATTGTTGGACAATAAGGACAAAAAGTAATGTGCGGAAAAATTCAATACATTCGACTGTCAATCGTTTTGATAATCCCTGTTTACTTATTTTTTCTTCTTCTTTCATAACCTCTACCCCCTGTATTTTTTCTTTAATATTATCAGGCCAGGGGGAGAAATAAAATAATTGCTACAAAATTTCCTATATATTGACTTTCCCGACTCAATTATTTACAATAAAATTTATAATGGAACTTCATTATAAATAATTCTGGATACCCGCTTACGCGGGTATGACAGACCTCTTCTTTCTTAAGTTGACACCCATGCGCTTTCGCGGGAATGACATGACTCTATACTATCTGTAATAACTCGTTTAAGAGAAGCTTATTACAGATATTTTTATAATTTTCATCACATCGGTTTTTTCACAGAGTACCGTTTTATTATGAATTTATTTTCCGGAGATACCTTTATTACCCAGTTCTGTTCATAGGTCTGTTCTATAGATTCACCTTTAAAGGTTTTAGCTTTCCAGAGAACCATAAACTTTACCTCAAAGATTCCATCTTTATTTTTGGTTACTGCAAGGTCTTTTATATCATGGGTGTTACTTTTTATTGTTTTTCTTATCCCATCATACCATGTTTTAAAATCGTCATGGCTCTTCAAGGTCTTTTCAGGGAATTCCATTATAAGATCATCTGAAGAAAGATGAGAAAGGAAATTTTCTTCATCAGCCTGATGATCAAACCAGGAAAACCATTCATAGACAAAAGATTTTACATCGTTTTCCGCAATGCTATTTTTCACGTCAGTTTTTTTCTTTATCATATCGGCAATATCCCGGTAACCGTATTCTTCTGCAAGTCCCAGAGGAGTTTTCCCGTCATGTCCTCTCAGATCCAGTCTTGCCCCTCCGTCAATATAGACCTTTGCCGTTTCGGTGTGACCGTGCCATATGGCATCATGAAGGGCGGTATAACCGTTATAGGGCCCCTGTGCATCCAGTTCCAGACCGTAAGGAAGCAGTAATTTCGCAACTTCCGGATGACCCATATAGCCTGCTTTATGTCCCGGCGTGGCTTTCATAAGTCCGCATGTAATATGAGTGTCCGCTCCTCCTTCCAGAAGTGCTCTGACTATTTCCGTATATCCGTTTCTGGAAGCGGTGAGAATAGGGGTATAACCATCGTTGGCACTGCATATCAACGGATATATTTCGTTCGGAGACTCTCCTTCTTTAAGCAGTTTTTTTACTTCTTCCAGATTGTTTGCCTCTACTGCCTTCATAAGTTTCTGACTCTCTATCTCTTTTGAAATTCTCTCTTCTTCAGTGCGAAGAATATTTATAATTTCCGTCAGATTATCTCTTTTTGCATAATCCATGGCTGTAGCCCCGCCGTGGGTTTTTATATAGATATTTGCTCCTTCTTTTACGAGACACTTTACTACGGCAGGCTTTTTATGCCATACCGCATCTATCAAAGGTGTATTTCCCTGAATGGGACACTGAAGGTCTATAAAAGCACCATGACGGATTAATAACTCTGCCACCTGGGGGGTACCGCTCTGGGCTGCCTTATGGAGCGCCGAAGCACCCATCCTGGTATCAAGGATTGTAACATCTGCACCTGCCGTAAGTAGCAGTTCCACCATCTGGCTGTTTCCGAGACCTGAAGCAATCATAAGAGGGGTATAGCCGGAAGGGCTTTTTTTATTTACATCTGCCCCTTCCTTTAGAAGTTTTTCTGATTTTATCAGATCATTCGCCTCCGCTGCATCTGTAAGGGGTGTTGCCATTGCCGGAAATTGCAATAAATATAAAAACATAAAAATTAATAATAATTGTTTCATAAATTACCCTCCATAAATTTTATTAACCGGAATTATTGACCTGAGCATAAGTATTTAATAAATGTCTTTCTCCCGTCACTCGTTACACGTCACGAGAGCAGATATGTATTATTTATGCTCACCTCAGTAATTCAATTTAGAGAATAAAAATTCCTTTAATAAAATAAGT
>JBEHWP010000381.1:0-6374 GCA_040217665.1 Vulcanimicrobiota bacterium | reverse complement strand
ATGAATATGAAAAACTTGTAGATACAACAGGTTTTATCCCTCTCGGCAAAGGCAAATATCCGCTGGAAGAATGCCTGATTGTTACCATGCATAAATCACGCCACCCGGAACAGACTGTTTCATATAGATTTGAAGAAAAACCTTCACGTAAAAAATTTGTTTTTTTAACGGATCATGAGAATGAAGACGGTATACCATCTGCCCTTAAAGAACATGTAGGTGGTGCAGATTTACTCGTTATGGATGCCCAGTACTCCAGGGAGAAATACGATAAAATGACTGCAGGTTACGGCCATGGTACACCTGATTACTGTGTAAGGGTTGCAGAAACTCTCAGGGTAAAAAAACTGGGCCTTACCCATCATGATCCTGTCTCAACAGATAAACAGATTGATGCCATACTTGATGAAGCAAAAAGATCTGTTTCACAGGAAGGACTTGAAATATTTTCATGTTCTGATTACCTGGAGGTAGAAGTTTAGATAATTGATTTTTATATGTAACAATATTATTTTTTTAATGTAATATGTATTGACAAAATACAAGATATATTGTAATATTAATTTAGTATTTGAGATATTTATTTATTATTTATGGATAAGATTTTCACTCATGGCGACTATATATGGAAAGTGATGTAAAATTCGTCCGGTTTTGCCGGGAAAGAGATAAAGATTATGGAAGATAGACTGGTTCTGAAGAAAGAAGATATACAGTTTCTTTGCCATGATGAGACCGGTCGGTCTGCTATACTGGAAGCAAATAATATTTTTAAAAGTTATTTTACTGTAAAGGCGGTGGATAATGTAAGCCTTATTCTTAACAGGGGAGAAATATTCGGACTTGTAGGCCCGAATGGTGCTGGAAAAACAACTCTGTTAAAAATCCTCGCCACTCTTTTAAATCCGGATGATGGCTCTGCCATGATAGACGGTATTCCTCTTTATGACAGGATGTCTGTCAGAAAGATTATAGGTTATACACCTGATGTACTCGGTGTATATGACGAACTTCTTGTATGTGAATATCTGGAATTTTTTGTAAGGGCCTATGGTATGGAAAAAGAGCTTTACAGATATCTCATTGAAGAAACGATGGAAATAGTAGGTATTACAGAACTTGCCGATAAACCGGTAGATGGTCTTTCCCGCGGTATGAAACAGAGACTTGCCCTTGCCAGGGCATTGCTTCACAGACCAAAACTGCTCCTCCTTGATGAACCGGCAAGCGGACTCGATCCGCTTGCCAGGCTTGAATTAAGGGAAATATTGAAATCTCTGAGAAGAAGAGGGGTAACGATACTTATTTCTTCACATGTGCTGAGTGATCTCAGTGATATTTGTGACCGTATAGGTATCATGCAGAAAGGAAAACTTGTCTGTGTTGACAGAACAGAGAATTTACTCTCAAGGGATGAATTCATAAAGGTGAGATTGAGGGTAAATGACAGGGGAGAAGATGCTATATCACTGTTAAAATCTATGGCCGAAGTATCCAGTACTGTGTGGGACGGCCCTGATATAGTATTTGAATTCAGAGAAGAAAGAGCCAGACTGGCTGATCTGACCAGAAATTTAATAATGTCAGAAATACCTGTTTTAACTGTAGTAATAGAAGACAGAACCCTTGAACATGCCTATCTTGATATTACATCAAAAAGGAGTGAACATAATGAATAATAATCCTCTATTTTATATTTATTCCTGTGTGAGAAAAAGGATGGACCATAATGAACCCTTGAAATGGTTCTGTGTGGCAGTGCCCTTTATTGCTCTTTTATTTTTCAGGTCTATAACTGACCTGTGTCCATGCACATTGTTTACTATAGCCTGTTTTCTTCAGGTTTTATTTGTTGTTATAATTCCTGGAAGATTTGCAACTACTGCCATAGTAGGAGAGAGAGAAAAGAAAACCCTTGATGGCCTTCGCCTTACTTCAATGGGATCTATTGGAATTATTACAGGTAAGATTATCCCCGAATTAATTGAAATGGCAAAGATTATTGTAATAACGTCGCCATTTTTACTTTTACTCGGATGGAGTTTTTCAGCACCTGCTTTTTTCTCTTCTTTTTTTGTAATATTTATTTCTATCTCTTCAGGTCTTACCATGATATGCGGACTTGTACTTCTTTCCGCTTATTCTTCCACTGTATCTTCTGCCATAGTGATGTCCTGGGTTTTAAGGTTTGTATGGCTTGCAGTAACGCCTCTTTTAGACTCTCTTGTAGCTGCCATACTGGCAAGGCCTGTTACAATACCATTACTGTCAAATCTTAATCCTTTTGTTCCCATGTTTGTTCTTCTTATGGGCGGTGCCCTCGAACAGAGTCTCTGGAAATATACTCTTTATATATATCCATTTATAGTTCCTATTTTCTGTATTTTTTCAGTTTACTTTTCAGCCATGTTAATTGAAAAAGGTGAACGGATTTCTCAGAACGGCAGAAACAAAAATTTTGATTTCTTTGCATCAGGAAGTCTTGCTGACAGGATTTCAGATGTTTTTTCTATTTTTAAAAACCCCCTTTTCCTGAAAGAAATAGTTTCTTACAGACATGATCTGGCAGGGTTTATTCCCGGAGTTTTAGTATTTGCAATTCTCCTTCTTGCTCCTTATTTTTACTGTGTGAGCAGTGGAGTTAAAGCATTTAATTTTGGTATCAGGCACAATCATACCAGGATAACATATGTGGAAACAGGATGTAATGGCATGACCGAATATGACGATATTCCTCATTTATCTGTCAAGAAAATGGGTATAACTGTTAGAAATAGTATGGGAGAATTTTTCAGTCTTCCCGGCCATACAGATAAGGGATGTCTTCGTTTAATGTTATATGAATCTATTGCTCTTCCTTTACCTTATCCTGTGAATGCCAGTCATGATAAACAAAAGGATACTCAGGCTTTACAGATAAATAGTCCGGTAAAAAATACTTCTGTCACTTCTTCCATGAACGGGAATATGACAGAAAACAGGCAGGCCTATCAAAATCCTGTCATGTCAGTCGATTATAATGTACTTGCCGGCGATCGTAATGTTCTTTTTGCAGGTTTCTATCTTGGTATTTTCCTTCTTATTGTATATATTGCATTTCGATCTTCTTCTTTCCTATGTGCCACTTACAATACTGAAAAAAATAAACTTACCTGGGATTTACTTATGCTTACACAGCTCAAACCTTCAGATATTATAAGCGGCAAACTCATGGGAGCACTTTTTATACCGTTACTGCAAATGACTGCAGGCTTCCTTGCTTTATCTTTCTGGGTTTATAAAGGAATAATCACCTGGTCAGGAGCTTTCGGGTTTTATGTTTTTTGTGTTTTCATAGTAATCTGTGCCGGTCTTTTAGGTCAGTATAATTCTATAACCTCTCCTTCTGCCCATGTATCACAGGGAAAAACAATAGGAAGGGTTGCTGTTTTATTACTGGTATTACCTGTGTTTTATTATATTCTTATCCTGGTACAGAGATTGTTTTTCTTCCATTTAAAAGGGCCTGTAATGGGGTTTGCCTATGCTCCTTTTTTAACCCTTTCTACGTCAGCCCTTCCTTCGAATCCTGTTACATTGATTCCTGTTAATTTTATTCTTACCATGTTACTTTTATTATTTGTAGCTTTCAGGCTCTGGAGTAATATTGAAAATAAGTTACAGGAAGAACTTAACCTGTAAAATAGTCAGGAGTGATTGGTTCCGGGTTTTGGGTTCTGTTTTTTTAAATCCATAACCCAGCACCCGGAATCCCGTCAATTGATAGATTTCAGTAAAAGTAAATCTACGTGTCATAAACCATGCTATCCAACCACATTACTGCCACATTACTCATTTGCTCTTAACAGTAAAATTATGTTATAATATTCTTACACGAAATACATGTTCGGGAGGTACTGAATGATTAAATATCATATAAATCCTGATTTTCATGCTTCTGTTATGCTTGCGGGATGGCCGGGTATGGGAGCAGTTGCCACACAGTCAGTTGATTATATCAGAAGACACCTTAATTTTGAATTATTTGCCGAAATAGAAATAGATGATTTAACACTGGTAAATTCAGTTGTGGTAGTACAGGGTGTTGCTTCCTTTCCGAAATTACCGAAGATTTATTTTTTTTATTCAAAAGACTATGATTTCATTATATGTGAAGCAGAAGATCAATTTTCAGGACAGGTTGCTTTGAAGGTTATGGAAGATTTATTTGTAATTACAGATATTATTGGTGTAAATACTATTTATACAGGTGCAGCTTTTGTCCGTCATATGCATTACAGAGAAGAAACAAAGATTTATGTGGTGGCAAACAGAGAAGGTTTCAGAGACAGCCTTCTGGAAAACAATATTACTATACTGACACAGGGGCAGGTGGCAGGACTTAATGGTACAATTCTCGGCTTTTCATCTTTGAAAGATATAGATGGGGCATGTTTTCTTGCTACCATACCTATTTATTCAATAAATTTCCCTAATCCGAAAGCTTCCATGGCTATTACTAAATTATGGCAGAAGCTTCTTGGTTTTCAGATTGATTTTGTAGAATATGAGTATGCCGTAAAAAAATCTGAAGAAACTTTTTCAGTTCTTGAAGAACACCTCAAAAAAATGACCATGGTGGAAGGTGAACAGGAAGATACCCGTGAAGATGAGCTTAAATCTGATGAAGATGAGCTTAAGATAACAGAAAATGAACATTATATTCCTCATTCTGTAATACAGGATATAGAGGAATTATTCAAGAAAGCACAATCAGATAGGACTCTTGCCCATAAATTGAAAGAAGAACTTGATAGATGGAATTTATTCAATGAATATGAAAATCGTTTCCTGGATTTATTCAGAAACAGTCAGAGTTGATTTTTTTCTAATTTTACTGCTCCAGTATCATAAATGCTGACTTTTGATAGCTGAACTCTTAAATTTTTTCTATATTTAAATGATAAAAAGCCCGCCCGAAATAATTATCATAAAAAGATGCTATTTTTTTCTTTGTATATCCCAGTCCTGCCAGTTTTTTTTCGGTAAATTTTTCCTGTAAATCTTTACTGCCTGCAAGAATACTGGAAGAAATACGGTAGTGAATTTCAGCTTTTTCCGGATGAAATAACTTTAGCAGAGGCCACATAACCTCTGCCAGTGCTTCCCTGTTAAATTCCCACATACTGGGATGAATATAGGCACAGAGCTGTACGAAATTTCTTGTCTGACCAATCTGATCTGGAGTTACATGTAATGCAATATACCCTGTACCTCCTGTTAACCATACGCCTGTATAGCCTGAAGGATGGAAATCATGATCAAAAGCAAAGGCTGTATCAGTTGTTAGAATTACATCATCAAAACAATCTTCTAACTGGTAAAGAGCTACTTCTTCTCTGATTTTAATGTTGCAAAGGGATGTAATGAAATCGGGATTACAGTTGTAAAAGGCACATCCAAGATATTCTTCCTGCTGTGAATTTACCCTGAGTTTTAACTTCCCATCTACTCTGCCTAGTTTCAATTCATAGCTTGAATATCTTTTACATACATCATATCTCAGATTATCAATCATGGCAGATATATCTTTTCTATAAAGATTGGCAATAAACATTTTGCCGCTCGGTATGTTTATTGCCGTATTACAGTTAATAACATACCTGGAAAAACAATCGACCGGTTCGGAGAAACAGTTTTTTATAAGTGATGTTTTGGTCTCTATCTTGAAGCCTTTTAATACAGGTGTGGGAGCATAATAAACAAAGGATACAAGTTCTGGATAATCACAGCAATCAAGAAATGTCCCGAATACCTTCGGGCTTAAAGAATCGCCGCATGTATTGACTTCTATACATACTGATTCAAAAGAACTTTTTCCTATAACCTGTTTTTCCCAGAAATAACTTGCATGGGATTCCTCTATGGCAAGTGATTGTTCAACCTGACTTATTTCTATGTTTCTTTCCGGTATATATCTGTTCATTACACTGACTCTGGGGTGCATATTGGGTTTACCTATAGGGTTTGCTCCTGATGCTTTGACTACATCCCATATCTCTTCATCACTCAGTGTTACAAGAGCAATACCATCACTGTTATAAGCATGTATGATAGTTGCAGTAGGCGCCGGTTCGAAGCTTTCAGGGCCGGTAAAAGACACTGTATTTATTCCTTTCTTTTTAAAGCGTTAGCCACAAGCCCCCGCTATACCGCTGGAGCGGTTAGCAGTGGGTTATTGACAATAAGTCTATTATAAAAGTCATCGCCGGACTCTTCCGGAAAAGATATGATTCTGTTGTGTGGCAAACTGGTTTTGCAGACTGTTAATATTTTGCGTCTATATCATTTACAACTCTCTTTTAATACGGCATATCTTTTCCTCCAGAGCCCGG
>JBEHWP010000380.1:0-6388 GCA_040217665.1 Vulcanimicrobiota bacterium | reverse complement strand
ATATACCTTTGAAAGACATCCTCCCCTGGTCCCTCCCTCAAGGGAGGGAAATAAAACGTCATTTTCTTAATCTTAATGACATTGCCCCTTGTGGGCGTGGTTTGACATAAAAAATCCTGTTCATTGACCTTACCGGTTATTTCTAAATGAAATCAAACAGCATCCATCCACAGGCTCCAGACCAGTCAGGATTACAGCCATTTACCCCTCCAACCACACCTCCAACCTCATCATCAGAAAGCTCTGCTCTGGCCATCTCAATATCTTCTTTGGTGAAATCAAAACCTGCCTTTTTCACGTATCTCATCCGTTCGTCTCCATCTTTAAGTTCAGTTACTTTCTTTCTGAAATCCTCATCTGTCTTCATTCTTTCCACAAATGCTTTTGCTGATTCCATACTCATAATAAATACCTCCTTAATATAAATAAAATAATTATACCATGAAGTTGTGAAGAAGTTATGAAAATTATGTGAAGAAAAAAAGCAAATTGGGGCTATCTGGAATAGTGTAAAGATAATAGACCCTGCAAAAACAGAGCTTTTAACAATTGCAGTTGTAGAATTCATACATTGCTATGCATATAAATTCGGCGGTGCCAATGATGAAGTAATCCACGGACACCCTTTACGGGGAAAAGGGCTTGAACCTTACAGTGCCCATATAATACATAATTCCCGGTGGCTCAGGGAAGAAAATAAAATAAACAGTGTTCACCGCTATTACAGAGCTGAAACATGGGATAAAATAAATCATTACCTTTTACTATTTCATGACAAAATGTTTGAATGTCTGGCAGAAGGATTTAAAATAGAAATCGTCAGGGATAGCTTTAAACATGTTTTAAAAGAAGCTCTCAATCTGATGATAGAATAGTTACTATAATAAGGACAGGTTTTCCCGGAAGAAAGACATTACAAAAACCCCCTGCTCATTGTCAGGGGGTTCAGATAAAATTATTTTACTATTGATAAATCACAGACTCCCCATATTAATAATCTTAGGCTCTCCCCCGTCTGAGGGCCAGAAAATATGAATCGGTGCGGGACGACCGGCAACACCTTCTTTTTTATTTATAAAGTATTTATCCGTTCTCCCCTTCTCTGCAGTGGGGCCGTATCCTACTGTATAAGTATTACCTTTATGGACTTCATAAATCTCTACGGGATGTTTATAACAACCAGCATTCTGACAGGCTTTTTTGTAAGAATAAGGTTTTGTGTCATTATCCAGATCTTTACCGTCCTGTGTGAGTAAACTCTTATGAACCAGAGGAATTACAGCCTCAAGCCTTTTTTCCGGGTCCTCTATGGAAAGGGCTGCAAGGAATCTGTCAAGCAGAGCAATTGCTTTTTCATCGGGAGCAATTTTTTCAATACAGGGAGCGGAATAAAATGTAGCAAATAAAAACATGCCCAGAAAAACCGGAAAAATCTGTTTAAAATGTTTGTTCATTTAATAACCTCCTTTCTGGAAATATTTTATATAAAAAAACCAGAGAGTCAACAGAGAAAATTTTCTGCACGCAGTTTATACGGCTGCTTCTGCCGGCCTGTTCTTCTTAAGGATTGCCGCGATTTTTCTCTTCATTGTTCTTGCCGCGAAAAAAGCTGTTATGCCCAGGATAAGGGTAACAATTACTCCGAATACAGGAAGAAATATAGCCAGTATTACATTTATGAATGCCAGACAGTCTTCCAGAAAACTCACTATTATATTGCTTATCCCCATATCGGGAATGACAGATATAAAATATCTTAAAAGAGCCTTCATTGCCAGAAAGAAAAGGGTAATAGAAACACATACCGCAGTAAAGAGAACCATTCCAACCCAGAAAGGAGCACCTCCGTCTATCAGGCCTATCATACAGAGACCATTGGGAATTGAACCAATCGTCTCTTTACCTGATTTCAGCAACTGCCCCATAGGCTCTCCCATGATCGATACTGTCAGGAAAACACTTGAAAGTACCGATGAAAAGGGATCTATAATGGAATGTTTTATATTATCCAGTCCCTGAATCTTATCACCGGTAAATTCTATGACATTTATTACTATTATTATGGCAAGACCCCACCAGGTTGCGGCAAACATGAGTTCAGGAGGAAGCACTACAGGAGCAGTAAGGCCGCGGGATGTAAACATATCTCCGCAGGCAGCCAGTGTTGCCACTATAAGAACCGGAAGAGCAGGATTCAGTCCTGCCGCCTGTGCAAGACATATGGCAGTAAATGCTTTCATAAGGAAAATCATTTTAACAAACCTCCTTTGAATTTATTCTCCGAAATAGTTCTTTTCAAAATTTATGCCATATATCAAAATACTGTGAATTACTTATCCTTTTCCGTTCTATATAAAATCACCTGTCATTTTTAAACGCAATCGAGTCTGTCAGGCAGAAGCTGATAAAATGGTTACGAACTTATCTGGAGCGGTACCAAGGTATGTGGCATAAACAGTATTCATTATAATTACAGATTTACTCTCTGATTGCCCGGTAACCCGTATATTGACGGGTTACCGGGCGAGAAGCTTTTACTCTAATGACTTTCAGCCGTATCAATTAAAAACCGGGCAAAAATCGGCCCCACCGCCTCATCTCCTGTTGCATTCGGATGGGAATTCACTTCACCGCTATATCTATAGTCAGCCCTCAGTACATTACTGCTGTCGGCAAAACGGTCAAACAGATCAAAACATACGATATTACTGTGGCCGCTCAGATATTCGGAACTCTTTAACCAGTTAGCAAACTGTCTTGCTCTGGCAGCAATTTCAGGGGTTGTCTCGTCAGGATGAGACGGAGGAGGAGTGATAACCACAAAAACCTTCTCAGGATGAGAATCAAAGAAAGTTCTCATCTGAATATAGTAATTTTTGTAATTATTTAACACACTATCATCAACAAGAGCCTGTGAAGAGGTAAAACAGGACTTAAATGCTATTACATCATAAGTCATTATTTGATTCCTTGAAGAAACTGCATCTGCACTGGAAGAAGTAAAGAGATAGGCAAATCCTTCAGGTTCTGTGTTATCCCCCGGTATGTCATAACTGGTTCCGGTATAAGTGCCGCTGGCATCTCTCAATCCGTCACTGTTATAACCATGATCCCAGAATTGATATGTAGTTCCATGAGAGGAATTATAAGTATTTATAGTTCCTCTTACACTCCCTCTTTCAATAAGATCGTTTCCTACCGAATGATGGAGCATGAATATTTTATTTCCCGATGGAGCTGTAAGAGGTATAGTAGCCACAAAATAAGAAAAGGACGGTACATTTACAGATATTCTATTTCTATCACTGTTAAGAGTACCACCTATATTAGTCCAGGTACTTCCGTTACTTGAATGGTATACAGTCACATCTTCAGGTAAAACTGTGGGCAGTAATGTTACAGGTAATGTAACATATGCAGGAAAGGTACCTCCATTATAAGCAGTGGTATCTGAGATAGAAAAGCTATATACGCTGCTTGCAACCTGTACTCCCACAGGCAGTGACGGCACGAGATTCACAATCCCTCCGGTACAGGTAACATCTCTTGCGACTGAATTGGGCTGAAAAGTAACCGAACCTTCCTGGGCAGATCCGGCAGATACAGTAAAAACACCTCCTGAAGGAGTTATAACTGTTGCAGTAGGAGAAGTGGTCGGAGAAGTGGTCGGAGAAGGGGTAGACGTTGGAAGGGAAGTAGGAATAACAGTAGTGGTACTGCTGCCTCCGCATCCAGCAAACATAGATATAATTAATAAAACCAGTAGAAGATTAATAAAATAACGCATTACCTTTCTCTCCCTTATTAAAAAATTTTGGAATCATGGGACAAATTATTTTTTATATTTTCAACTATAATAATATAAGTGCCCTTTGTCAAGTACCCAAAAAATCCGGCATAAGGGGACATATTCACAGCAGAGCTTTATCTATGGCCGACTGTGTATATTCCTTTTATCACAGATTACCCTCTGTTCAGTTTTACATCAATCATATATACAGTAACTGCTCCGATACTATAGGCAAGCAGATCGGCAGGGTCAAAAACAGCTCCCAGAATTAACTGTGCCAGAAAATTTTTTTCGAGTCCCAGGATATTTATTAAAGTTAAATACTGAAAAAACTCTATTGTACAGGCCAGGAAAAAAATGAAAACTGTCAGTTTTAAAGGATGGAAATTATAAAGGCTTTTGATAAAAAAATATAACAGCGAAATAACGATTATATCTCCAGCGAAGCCTCTGATAAATTGATTATCTGCAAATAATTTCACTATCATCACACAGGCCAGAAAAGATGTAAATGAGATAATAAAATAAGTCAAACGTCTTTTCAGAAAATTTCCTCACTTTATATGAAAATCGTAATGCGTAATGCATGACAGCAGGACAGGTTCTTCCTAAAAATTGCCTGACAGGCCAATCATTAAAAATTAAAATCTTTTTCCTGTTGATTTTCATCTCCATTAAAGCCAAACGTAAATTCTTCTTCTTTTTCTTCTTTTCTCTCAACCTGTTTTTTTTCACCAAATCCGGGAAAAAATGGATCTTTTATTGTATCCCCCATATCTTCTTCATTAAAACTAAAAGTGAATGACTCTTCTATTTTTTTTGATTCTACCTGTCCTTCTTCATTAATACCGAAAGAAAATGATGGTTCTGCTGTTTCTTTTGCTTCTGCCTGTCCTGCTACAGCAAAAACAGAAGTAAATTCATTTTTATTTTCTTCCGGCTCTGTAATTTCTCCGGGAAATTTTTCTTCTTTAAAATCATTTAAAAATTTACCTGTAATCCTGAGCAATTCATCCCTGTTTACTATAGCTTCCTGATAAAATGGTTCTATATCCAGGGCTTTTTTATAACTGTTAAAAGCTTCATCATACATACCTGAAGAAACCATAGTTAAACCTCTTTTATTCCATGCCAGTGCATGATAGGGATTGAGTTCCAGAGTTTTTTCGCAGCATTTCAGAGCTTCATCATTTCTTCCGAGTTTATATAACGTGTCTCCCTTCCAGTACCATGCCTGTTCATTACCAGGATTAATTTCTATGGCTTTATTGAAATTTTCAAGGGCATCTTCATATCTTTTCATGAAATTTAAAACAAGGCCTCTGTTAGTCAGATAAATATCATTGCCACGATTTATTTCTACTGCTTTATTGTAGCATTTAAGAGCTTTTTCATAGAAATTCATGTTAAGCTGACAGAGACCCCTGTTATTCCAGCTATCTCCGTCAGAAGGAGAGGCTTTTAAAATTTTATCGTAAAAATAGATTGCCTGTATATATTTACCATGAAAATAAGCATTTCTTCCTTTTTCTCTCAACTGAAAAATATAACCGGCTTTTTCTATTTTCGAAAACTCCCTTTCTTTCAGAAATATATGACCGTAAATAGAAAGCACTGTGAATAAAATAGAAAAATATTTTTCTTTCATAGAAATATTTAAAAAATTATTCCACTCTTTTTCAGCTTCTCTGTGATTGCCGAGATTATATAAAGATAATCGCCTGTTATTTCTGTATTCAGGCTCTTCATCATCAATCTGTATGGCTATATCGAAATTTCTTATTGCTTCTTCATATCTGTTCAGCCTGTCCAGTATAAGTCCTCTGAAATTCCAGGCACGGGCAAATTTAATATCCAGATTTATTGCTTTATCTATAGATTTTAAAGCTCCTTCATAATTTCCTTTATCAAACATCTCTGTAGAAGTAATAAAATAATCCATATCTTTTTCATTTACAAAACCTGCAGTATCGAAAAAAGCACTCATTAAATTCATAAAATTACCTCCCGTAATCACTGATGAAATTCAAAAAAATAATTTATTACAGCAAATATATAGTAAATGGTAAAAGGCGAATGGCGATACGTATAATTATAGCAAAAAAATAACTCTATGACTATATATTCATTATTTATTGTTTTTCACATGTAATCATGTTATCATAGTATATTATATATAAATTATATGGAGGTGGTAACTGTTATGAATCCTGTATCCGTTCTTCTTGGTTTCGGTTTACTCTATATTATCTTAATAATTATGGCTCTTATTGCTGTCTATTTTATCTATGGAGCCTGTTTATACGGAGCCTGCAAAATGGTACTTAATGAGAAACCATCTTTTAGAAGATCTCTGTTTGCAAGCCTTATAACATTTATTTTATATATTTTATCAGGTGGAATATTAATATTTATTTCTTACAGCCTCCTTCCCTCATATTCAAACAATTTTTTATTTACAATTTTTCGTATAGTGGAAGTTATTATAGCTATAATTCTGCAAATTGTAATACCAGTAGCTGTCATAAAATATACCTTTGATACGGAAGACAGATGGGGATGGGCAGCCAGTATCTATATAGTAAGTATTTTCTTCAG
>JBEHWP010000379.1:0-6393 GCA_040217665.1 Vulcanimicrobiota bacterium | reverse complement strand
AAAACCAGTTTGCCACGCAACAGGATCATATCTTTTCCGGAAGAGTCCGGACAGGGACAGGTTTTAGAAATGGGTATGAACTTATCTGGAGCGGTACTTTATATGAAAATGATGAAGTTTTATGCTCCACTGTCTATTCATTTTCATATTTGGTTGTGACCGATACGGTCATGCCTGTTAGTAGTTATCAGGCAGATTCTATAAATCCTGACAGTATAAATAGTATAAAAGCTGTCTGCTGAGAGGTAGAAAGTTACTTCAGTTTAGCAAAAATCTCGCTGTGTTCAGGGAAGCGGCCTAGAGATTTTTTTGAAAAAATCAGTTTTCCATCTTTCATTACTTCAAAAACACCTCCGCCGGAAGGAACTAATTTTATAGTTGCACCGGGAAAATGTTTCTCTATATCAGACTTCAGTCCTGAAGCCTTTGGTTCATAATTTCACATAGTGCAATATTCAATAGTAATATTCATAAATATGCCTCCTTATAAAACTCTGATATCATTTTCATACATACTTTGCCATAAACTATCTCTAAAGGTCTGCATTTTTTCATAATAAGTTTATAACAACCCATATTATAACATCTATATACTCAGCGCACAATCCTCCAGAATACAGGTTGAAGCTGAATATCTCCCGAATTACTGCAATTCAAAACCCTTGCAAGATGTGGATTATAGGTAATGGATAATTTATAATTAATATTTGTGCCACTATTTTTTAATATAATGCCATCTTTCGTATCTGCATCTCCGTTTTGAACCAGTATCAATCCTTCCATTTTTATGGCATTATTATCAGATATGTCATTGGACTTATTATTAAGTACAAACTTTCCATTTTTCACATAAATAACACCTCTAAAGATATTACCTCCAGAAGGAGGTGATGTAACAGACGGGGTCTCAATAATAAAATCTTTTCCTGAAAATATGGCAACGCCTCTGTTATTGGTAGGTTCCTGTATCTGGAATTTAGTTTCCTTAAAAGTAATACTGCCCTTGCTTGCCAGGGTAAAAAAAGGAGCATTCAGATACATATTGTTAGCTTCAAGATTACCGTTTGTAAAAAGCCCTGTATTTGTATTCGGTTCAACCTGAATATTAATATCTTTAAATGAAAGCCCTGCGTTGGGATCATTCGCATCACATGTGTAAGAATAATTCTTATCTTCCACGATCTTAATGGTACTGTTTGGGCCATCCCAGATCATACCATCAGGAGTAAAATCTCCGAACATATTATTCAACGGAACCCATTGTTCGCCGAGAATGGGAATTTCACACAGTGCTACAAGCTGTCCTGAAGCATTTTTTTTCAGTTTTCCTTTAAATTCAACAATGGAAGGTACTTTGGCAGCTATTTCTACAATATCGTCAGGCTCAACATCTTCATAAGTCACTTCAGGAATATTTTTTGCAGGAGAGCTGGCAACTGTACCGCTTGCTGCTGAAATCTTATTCTGTGCATTGAGAGTTACGTTGCCCGGTGTTGAAAAAGTTGACCCTTTTACAGATAAATTGGGATCACCTATAATGTCAAAAGCTATATTATTAGGATCGGAAGAATTATTATAATTAGAATGAAGTTTTCCTTCAAAGCCGGGAATTGCATTTAATTCAAAAACAAAATTACCATAAGACACATTACCCGGGTCATTCGGATCTCCTATTACCATTTTTGCATTACTCAAACCGGCGTGAGATATTATTTGATACGAGAGAGCTACTTCTACAGTTTTACGAAACTTCCCTCCAACAGTTCCCGTTGATCTTACCAGTATAGAATTGGCAGGAATTTTAGGATTACCTCCTGCAGCAGGTGTGGGCTCGGCACTTGCTAAATTATTACCAATTACCTGCACCGTATAACTTCCGTTTCCCAGATCCTCTGTTGCAGTGCTCCAGCTCAGATCATGTTCTTCCAGTTCATAAATAGCCCTCTGGACACCTGCTTCAGCAAGAATAAGAGCTTCCGTATCAGAATTATATTTGGAAGCTCTTCTCATTTGAGAGTAGCTATCCATTACAAGCACAGTGCCAAGACCCAGTAACACCAGGCATACCCCCAGAACTGTTATTACGGCAACACCTTTTTCTGAATTTTTACTCACAAAAATCAATCCTTTCTTTCATTCGGGCTGTTTGATAGTATTTCTCATTATAACAGTTGTAACATAAGATGATTTTGTCTCATCAATTCTCATGCCTCTGGCTCTTATATCAATTTTCAGGGTACATGAATTTTTGCGGAGATCCCGGCTTACAAGTTCAAGAGAATAAATATTTCTTGCTACTATTCTATTATTTATCGTTGTGTTTGTATTACAATCACACAGAGCTTTTACATCAGCAAACTGTAATGGTTGAGGTATAAATTTCTTAAAAGCATAGCTATAGGTAATATCGTTAACATAAGTTTTTCTTATAAGAAAATACTTTGGATATGATTTTATAGATGAAGGATTGTTCGGATCTCTATAATGATATGTATTATTTGCATCCCTGCAAAGATAATATAAAATAAAGTATTTCCATTCAGGAGAAGTTATCTTATCGGTATATTTCATCTCTGTACTGGTCTCATCTTCACAGCTGAGAAAACTCATGGATATCGGTATAAAAGCGGGAGGAACAGAAATATTATAAAATTTTTCAGCCACATATAATGACTCGGAACTGGTCTGCTTTAAATCATTAAGCATCCATGAAAGGCTTTTAATCGCTTCATTTCCTGTAGTTCCTTTGCCTTTTTGTTCCCTTGATACATTGAAAGCCCATATTAAAATCTGAGAACAAACACCAAGTAAAAATGCAAGTATAGTAAGCGTAATAAGTGCCTCTATCACTGACATACCAGATTTTTTTTTCATATTTAATTCTCCCATATTCGTAATCTATTGCCTGTTTACGGAACTATCATATTTTTAAAGATAGTTATTTATATAAGTAGTAAAGAACATTTTCTTTTTTAACGGCATACCTTCGGAACTCTTTTCATACCAGTAAAGGGTAACAGTAATTTTTTTTAAACGATTTGTAGTTTCAGTGCCTATTTTCTGAAAGGATACCCATTTTTCCTGTATTGTCATTGTATCCACAACTTCCTGACTGGATATTATATTATAACATTTCCCATCATCATAGAGAATGTTATCAAAATTATACAATACATCCTGAGAATATTGATCAAGGGTGGACTGAATAATGTTGGTAGCAATTATAAGATTTGAACTTTTCTTGATTCCAACTATCCCTCCGATAAACATACCTATAATTACAACAACAATTGTTCCGAGGATTACTATAGCCATACATAATTCAGGTAAATTAAACCCGGAAGTGGATAAGAAAAAATTTCTTTTCTGGATTTTAGAATGTATATCTTTTTTTATTTGAATATTCATAATTATATTATAACAAAAATAAAATTAAGTGGCAATTATATTATTGCAAAATTTGCATTAACAATACAAAACCCTGTAAAGAAAAGATATTTTCTACAGGGTTATATACAGGAAATTAATCGTTCCTTTTGTCAGGCCAGGTATGTTTGGAGCCTACCAGAGCTTTACCAGAAGTTTACTTTATTCAATATTTCCAGAAATCTGTATTCATAAGTCGAAAAATTAATCTATCTGCCAGTATAAGGGCTGAAGATTAAGTTCACCCCTGTAATCAACGAGAGAACTGGCTACAAAGGGATTATACTTTAGTCCCATAGAAAAATTCGGGTCCCCCATATTTTTAACCTTAAGACATGGGACAAAAGAATCATCAGGATTATCGTCAGGATTTATTATAAGACCTTCAAGTTCAAATTTACTACTATTAGGATCTGCACCGTTATATTTATTGGTAACATCAATATTTCCGCCATTTGCATAAACAACACCTTTAAATTTATGTCCTCCTTCAGGGGCTTTATTGGCATCTGTAGTGATGTTCAGATTTTTTGTATATAAAGCCACACCGTTTGCACTGGGAGGAGCTTTTATATTTAATCTGGCATCAGTAAGGGTAATAGTCTTATCCTTTGAAGCAAGCGTAAAGGCATCTGCTTTAATTTCTATATTTTCTCCCGTAATATTTCCATCTACAAAAAGCCCTGAACCTTTATTGCCTTCAACCTTAATATTTACATCTACTAATTTAAGATCGCCATCATATTTAAAATTTTTTCCTTCTTTTATTATAAGGGTTTCTGTACCGCTGTCCCACTTCATTCCATCAGGTGTAAAATCCACCTCAAATAAGCCAAAATCATACTTCAACGGTATTTCACCCAGCCCGCTGACCTTTGCTTTAAGTTCACCGTCATCATTTACCAGTTTCCCTTTAAATTTAAAAGGCCATGGTACTTTATCACCAAGCTCGATACATTCAGATTGAGAATTTGCTTTAGAATAAAGAGTATTATAGTCTGTTTCAATAAATTTTTTCTGTGATGCACCGCTGACAGCTGTTCCTCCATGGCTATCAATTTTTTCCGAAGCCTCATGACCTACTTTCCCGCTGGCAGAAAGTGTTCCTCCTTCTACTGTAAGAGAAACATGGCAAGGATCATAAATAGTGCATCTGTATGCAGGTTCTGTTCCGGCATAATTTGAGTGCATATTACCTTTAAATCCATCGACAGCATCAATTAACACGCTGAAAGGCTTTAATACATCCTTCGCCGGATCTGCAGGGTCTGTCGTAACAGGGTCTACACCGGGATCTTCATTAGAACCTACATTCATCCTTATAGTACCTTCGCTGCATACAGTATAAGGTACCAGCTGAACCCCGACAACAGTTTTCACGGTTTTTTTATACGTTCTACTACCTGCATTGACAGTCCCTATAGATTCTATACCTATGCAATACCGGGGAATATTCAGGCCTTTCCAGTAGCGGCCATTAGGATCAGCCATATTAGCAGCCCTGCTTACAATAAAACTGCCTTTCCCGAAAGCAACATTTCTGCTCCCATCGTTTATATGCTCAAATTCTATCTGTTCCATCTGATATATTTCATAATTAACACCTGCTTCTGCAATATTAAGAGCTTCTGTATCATAATAAATCTTTGTAGCCATATTCATATGGGCATAACTGTTAATCATAAGAACTGTTCCAAGGGCAAGCAATACAAAACATACCCCAAGAGATGTCATAAGAGCAATAGCTTTTTTATTAGAAAATTTTCTCATTATTACTCCTCCTTATCAATGAGCCTGTACATTACTGTTCCTCATAAATACTCTTGATGTATAAACTGTTTTCATCTCTCCCCCGCCGGGATTTTTATCTCTCGTTTCTACAGACAAAGTAACATAATCTCCATGCTTTTCAATTACGTTTATATCGTAAATATTTCTTGCAATTATATCAGGACGATGTTTATCTGCATCTGACAATATAATCCATTTATTGAGCAATACTTTAAGATCTAATTCCTGTAAAGGCTTTGCCGAAGACATATATGGATTAAAAACATCATTATAGTAGGGAGCAGAAAATATACCATTATAATAGGAATCTGACGGACTGATACGCTTTGCTCTTTTCAGCAAATACTTCTGTGTAGAGTCTGCCGTAGCCGGGAGTTTTGGATCAGGTAAAAGATAATATACAATATAACCATACCAGCATGGAGAAGTTGTTACCAGCATACCGTTAGGATCCTTAGAAGCAGTTCCTTTACCGCTCAAAACATTTTCCTGGTTCGTCAAAAAACTTATTGCTACAGGTACATTGGTAACAGCATCTGTTTCATAAAAAAAAGAGGCCTCATTTGTTCTCTTTAAATCATTACTAAACCAGTTTATAGCTTTTATTGCTTCTTTTCTTATAAAAGCAAGTCCTTTTTCTTCCCTTGAAATCCTCAGGCTATGATACATTATTTCGGAAGAAATGCTCATAAGGATTAATAATATTAAAGCACTTATCAATACTTCAAGAACTGAGAAACCGGACGTTATTTTTTTTACTCTTTTCATGGTTAATGTTTACAGGGATAATCAAGATAATTATTTATATAAGTAGAAAACTTTATTTCTGTCGGTTTAGCCCATGTTTTTCCTTCCATATTTTTATCATACCAGTATACACTTATAGCAACATATCTAAGTTTATTGGTTTCCGATGAACTAAAATCCTTTACATACAGTTTTCTTTGAAATTTCACGCCATCACATACTGTATCCTGAAGCGTATAAGGACTACTATTGGGCTCACATAAACTGAAATTATTCAAAATCTCGTCTTTATATAATTCCATAGTAGACCGGGCAAGGTTTAAAGCCAGAATACGGTTATCACCTTTCTTCATACCCATAATACCTGCCATAAACATACCGATTATAGTTAATACGGCAAGAGACATTATCACTATGGCTATAATCAAT
>JBEHWP010000378.1:0-6397 GCA_040217665.1 Vulcanimicrobiota bacterium | reverse complement strand
AAAAGCAATTTGTTTGAACATTTATTATAAAACCTCCTGATTATAAAATGAACAATATTTTTTATTCTATCCTTATAGTCATTAATCCTTCTAATTTTGTAAGCGTTCAGCGGTTAGCTATCAGCTATTAGCTAAAACTTACAAAGCCTGACTGTGTAAATCAGTCTAAAAAAATAGAATTTAACGACATTTATTATGTAATTGCTGTAAAAGCTGACTTCTGATAGCTGAACGCTTACAAAATTATTTATTCTTCAGCAATAAAATTTTTCCCCACTGAGGTTTTATAGAAAAGGAAAGAATTCTGTCGTTCTTTACCGTAACAGTGTTTCCGCCATTTAATAAATCAGTGAATTTCCCCGGCACATCTACAGTAATTTTCACTTTTTTCTCTTTTTGGCTGTTATTCAGTATTACCATTATATATTCGCCTTTATATGCCCTTGAAAAACCATATAGTTCATTCTTATTATCTACAAGGAAACTCTTAAAATCGCCAAATTGAAGAGATTTATGTGAATTCCTTATATCTATCAATTTTTTATAATGATTGAAGAGATTTTTATTCACAGATACCCTGTCAGGGATGGCTCTTTTAGAACCATCGGGCAGATAAACCTCATCATCATATTTAAAATCATCCCATATCATAGGTTTTCTGCAACATGGATCAGTCGCTCCCCACATACCGACTTCGTCTCCGTAATAGACCATGGGAGCACCGAGATAGGTCATCTGAAAAATGGCAAATATATATTGAGACTTTAATTCTTCGTCAGAAGGTTTTTTCGTATTATAGAGAGGGTTACTGCCTCTGGCTTTTTCGCAGTATTCAGGCCAGTTTCTGTAAGACACTACATCTCTGTTTACAATCATAGTCTCCATTCTTGCAGTATCATGACTGTCTATAAGGTTCTGCATGCCATAGGCTACTTCAATGTCATAAGCTTCTCTTAATTCTCTTAATTTCATATCAAATTCTGACGTAGAGATTCTCTTTTTCTCATCAAAGAAATATTCAGATGAAGTAAAGGCAAAATTATAATTCATTACGGCAGTAAATTCGTCACCTGCCAGATAAGGTCTGTTTACTTCTACCTTATCTATAATTTCCGCTGTCATATAGGCATCGGGATTAATGGATTTTACATGTTTGCTCCAGTCCTTCCAGAAGCCATGGGGCACACAGAAGGCAACATCAAGACGCCATCCGTCTATACCATCGGAAGGATTTCCGTTTCCGTCAGGGTCCATCCATCGTCTGGTAATATTAAAAATATAATTTTTAGGGCCCGGAAGCAGATTATTCGCAGTTCTTCCCCATTCAGGAAGTTCTTTTACTCCGAACCAGCCTTTATACGTAAATTCCTTACCTGCAGAAGGTTCTGCCCAGAATGTGACAGTAAACCAGTCTTTATATTTTGAATTCTGCTGGTTTTTAACAACATCCTGAAAGAAGGGGTTCTTTATGCCGATATGATTAAAGACTCCGTCTATGATAATTTTCATGTTTCTCTTATGGACTTCTTTTATCAGTTTCAGGAAGAGCTTATCTGCAGATGTCATAACCCATGTATTCGGGTCATGGGGGACTTCTTTTTTCATAAGCTCTCTGTCTTTTACAGGGTCAGGGCCAAAATTTGCATCTACATGGTGATAGATTACGGCATCATATTTATGAAGAGATGGGGATTCAAATATAGGATTAAGGTATATGGCAGTTACGCCGAGGTTCCGAAGATAGTCCAGTTTATCTATAATACCCTGAATATCTCCTCCGTATCTGCGGCGCTGAATATCATACCATATGGTTTTATCATGGTCTGCATTATCTAATATTAACTTAATCTCTGTTTCATTAAAAGCTTTCTCTAAAAGTTTATCTTTTAATGTTACAGGTGAGAAGTTCGTATTTTTTATAGCTTCCAGTTTTTCTACATCAATATTCTCCGGCATATTTTTCAGGGTTTTATCATTAATTATATAAAATCCTCTGTTCTGTTTTTCATAGGGCTGAAGTTCATACCAGTCGGAAGTCCAGGGGTGTATCTGCCAGGGAGATATATGATCATGAGGCCATGAACCTTCTATATTTTCAACCTTCGGATCATTTGCAGGGTCTCCGTTTCTGAAACGTTCCGGAAATATCTGATACCATACAGCCAGTTTAGCCCATTCAGGTATCCATCCTGATTTCAGTGCAGAACGTCCGTGTGAAGGTGTAGTAACTTTTACCGGCAATGCCGTTGGAGACGGGGCATTGGGCTCACCGGGAGCATCAGGTCTGCCGGGAGCATTGGGCCTGCCGGGAGCATTAGGCTTTCCTGGAGCATTCGGTTTGCCGGGAGCAGACGGCGCGTCTGCAAACACCTGTTCTATAGGTATAGCCAGTAATAGAATGAGTAAAAAAAAGAGCACGTAAATAACATGTTTTATTACCATAGTAAGACCCTCCTTATAATCGTAATGCGTAACGCGTGACGCGTGACGGGAGTAATACCATTTTGATATCAACCTTAGTACCGCAACAGGTAAATTGGTACCCAAAAAATATGGAACACATTCCTGTCCCTGTCCGGGCTCTGGAGGAAAAGATATGCCGTATTAAAAGAGTGTTGTAAATTATATAGACGCAAAATATTAACAGTCTGCAAAACCAGTTTGCCACGCAACAGGATCATATCTTTTCCGGAAGAGTCCGGACAGGGACAGGTTTTAGAAATGGGTATGAACTTATCTGGAGCGGTACTTAGTTTTGTAGATCCCACCGCTCTGGCTTGCTGGTGCTCCTCCAAAAAAATCTAAACTTGCTGCATTGTTAACTGCTACAGATTGCATCATGCCAGTTTACATTATAAAACGTACCAATACGATACAAACTGTAACTATAATGTATCTTATCACGAAACCCTTTTTACAAATGTAAAAAGGGCTATCCCGGACGGAGTCCGGGACTGCCCTTTTATCCATCACAGACGAATTAATTTTCAGGGAAATAAATTCTTGCCCCCTTGGCAGGTACATTTACATGTATCTTACCGTTCTGAACAGTCACTTTCTCCCCTGTAAGGCTGTCTACAAGTACCATTCCGTCTTTAATCAGGCGATTTTCAGGTGTTAACGGAATATCTCTCTGCTGTCCATCATAGCCGTTATTTAAAACCACGATACCTTCCTGAAGTGGATGATTTCTTCCGTAAGCATACACCTTATCATCTACCCACATTTCCTTGAAATCGCCATGTTTTAGAGCTTCTGAACTATTTCTCAGATTGCTCAATTTTGTGAAATGCTTGAGCATATCAGGATCTTTTCCCCACTCCATATCCTTTCTGCTAGTAGCAGGCCATCCCACATTTTCCTGGCCCGGAGGAGGAGTAGCATCCATACCTACTTCAGTTCCGTAATAAATTGTAGGTATACGGTTTACAGTATATAGGAAATCAAGGGCAAGTTTGAATTTATCTCTGTTGCCGCCGCAGGCACTTATAAATCTTTCCGTATCATGATTATCTATAAAACCTCCCATAAGTTCGGGGGACTGATATTTCTTGTTACCTTCATCAACTACTGCTGCCAGTTTTTTCATGCTTCCGTCATGGGCAATAACTTCATGAGTTACAAATTTTTCAGGATAGGCAAACAATCCGTCCATGTCTTCCCTCTGATAATCGTTTACCTTATCTACTCTTCCGTCAAAACATTCTCCTATGAGATAGAAATCGGGTTTACCGAGCTTTTCTGTTGCATATTGATGTACTTCCTGATCAAATTTTGACCAGAATGGGAAATGTATGTTTTTCACTGCATCAAGGCGGAAACCGTCTATGCCTTTATCCATCCAGAATTTAGCTGCATTTAAAAGATAATCATATACTTCAGGCTTTTCCTGTGCAAGATCGGGAAGGCCGAAAATCGAGCCGTTTTCTGCTTCATAAGGATCATCCCAGTTTTTCACATCTCCTATATTATGGAACCACTCTGGTTTCTCTTTTTTCAGAGGATGTTCCCATGCAAGATGGTTTAAAGGTATATCCAGAAGAACCTCTATACCTTTTTCATGAGCTTTCGAAACCATCTCTTCAAATTTACTCATATCGCCGAGATGTTTATCCACTTTAAACATATCAACAGGCCAGTAATAATGATAGCCTGCATTGTTTTCATTTACGAAGAAATCCTGATTTTCCATAGTCGGAGAAAGCCATATAGATGACATACCGAGATCTTTTATATAATCGAGTTTATCTATAACTCCCTGAAGGTCTCCTCCGTGGAATTTACCGAGATCTTTTTTATCTACATTTATATTATTGGTCGTATCTCCATCACTGAATCTGTCGGTAAAGACAAAATATATATCTTTTCCGCCCCAGTCTTCTATTTTATCAGGGTTTTCATAAGGATTTGTATTGAGCTGTCTGGCCATAGTTCCGCCTTTAGCCCATGGTTTATCAGGAGCCCTGTCAATAGTATCTGCAGGTTGTTTTACAAAATCTTTTGCTGTAAAAACCTGCATATCCATTCCCTTGAGATCCTGCCAGCCTCTTTCTCTCAGAACGCCTTTATCCACATCAAATTCAAGAGTACCTTTTGCAGAATCATATTTCAGATTTTTCACTATGTTTTTATCCAGAGCAGTTCCCTTATCATCATAAACATTAAAATTCTTGTTATCATAGGCGGCTATGGCAAGCTGCCACGGTTTTTCTGTCTTACCCTTTATACCGTCAGGCAATTCTGTTTTTGTGCCTTTTCCCATATCAAGTAACACATAGGTATCAAGATTACCGAGTTCTGCATCCGGCTGAAGAGATCTGAATTTTACGATAAAATGATATGGTTCGGCAGGACTTCCTTCATGGGAACCCACTGCAACAATGTCTCTGCTTCCGTCAAAACCGTCATCAAGATTGTATTGATCATTCTGGGTAGTTTTAAAATAAATAGTTTTTGGCATATCAACAAAAGTCTCTCCCGAAGTAGAAGACTTTTTGCTTAATTCACTTAAATTCTTAAGATCCTTCATCAATCCACTGTCATGGGAAGCAGTTCCTTCTAATTTATCTGAAACATTAAAAGGACTTTCTTCTTTAACAGTTTTGGATTTATCAATAGTTATATTCCCTGCTGGCATCCCGGTACTATTAATTTTCATAAACTCACATCCTTATGCAACTTATAATGATTTTATTATAGTATAACCTCTTATCAATATTATTTCAATCTTTAATTGTTAACAATTTGTAAATATTATATATAAATTATTTACTATAAAAAAATAAACATTACTGTATCTTTAATTTTTTTCTCTATTACCAGTTTAATTCTTTCTGCCTGGCAGCTTCGCGGAAACACTTTTCTCCATCATCTATGGCTCCCATTTTCTTTAAAAGTTCTCCTTTCCCGTTCCAGGCGTCTATATAAGCAGGTTCACAGTCAATAGCTCTGTTATAACAGGACAGGGCTTCTTCATATTTACCGAGTTCTGTAAAAGCATTACCTTTATTATAAAGAGTAGTTGTATATGCGGGATCAATCTCAAGAGCTTTATCATAACATTTAAAACCATCTTCATAGTTTCCGGCAGATATAAAGACTTCTCCCATACTATCCCAGGCGAAGGAATTATCAGGTTCCAGTTCAATGGATTTTTCCAGATCTTTCATGGCTTCATCAGTTCTTCCAAGTTTATAAAGACTGTATCCTCTGTTATTCCATGCCATAGTGCTTTCAGGTTCAAGGTCAACAGCTGTATTGTAACACTCAATAGCTTCTTCATGTCTGTATGCTTTATCAAGGGCATAGCCCTTATCAATCCAGAGACAGAAATCGTCTCTATCTATATCTATGGCTTTATTGCAGCACATAAAAGCTTCTTCAAACTTTCCCTGTTCCGACAATACAACACCTTTCGCGCTCCAGGCAATGGTAAATTCGGGATCAATCTCTATTGCTCTGTCATAACATTTAATGGCTTCTTTATAATTCTTTTGTACATATAAAGTATTTCCCCTGTCATACCATGTATATTCACAGGAATCCCGTTCCAGAGCCCTGTCAAAATATTTTATAGCTTCTTTGTAATCTCTCTTTTTTGCAAAGAGTAGTCCTATGCTGTTCCATATATGAGCCGGTTCAGGATTCAATTCCAGTGCTTTATTGTAGCAGAAGAGAGCTTCTTCATATTTTCTCTGTTCAACCAGTACAGTAGCCTTTGTAGCCCATACATAAACATGTTTCGGCTCAAGTTCTATCGCTTTATCCAGATAGAACATTGCTTCTTTATATTGTTTCTTTTTAGCCAGAACAAGTCCTTTGCTGTTCCATGGAAGACTGTTATCCGGTTCAAATTCTATTATTTTATCAAAATATTTAATGGCTTCATCATATTTTT
>JBEHWP010000377.1:0-6419 GCA_040217665.1 Vulcanimicrobiota bacterium | reverse complement strand
GGCTTATTTCCAGGGGGTTCCTCTCCTGTTCTGTCTGACGGCTGAATGTTAATATCTGTTTCACAAGTTCTCTGGCACGAAGGCTGGCTTTAAGAACCTGTTTAAGAAATATATGAACGTCTGTACCGGATGTCACCTCATTGAGTGATAGTTCAGTATAACCTATTATGCCTGACAGTATATTATTGAAATCATGAGCTATACCACCTGCAAGGGTACCAAGAGCTTCCATCTTCTGAACCTGTGAAAGCTGTTTTTCAAGTTTAATCTTATCCGTTACATCTCTTTTTACAGCAACATAATTGGTAATACATCCTTCCTTATCTCTTATAGGAGAAATACAAGCTTCTACCTCATAGAAAGTACCGTCTTTCTTTCTGTTAATAAAATGACCGTTCCATATCTTACCTTCTGTGATTGTATGCCACATATTTTTATAAAAGGTCCCGTCATGTTTTCCGCTCTTAAAAAGAGAGGGTGTTCTGCCTATAACTTCGTCTCTTTGATAGCCTGTTATAACTGTAAAAGCAGGGTTCACATACTGAATATTTCCTTTAATGTCTGTTATAATTATTATGTCTCCAGAATGTTCTATGGCTTTAGCCATACGGGTTAATGCCTGTTCAATAAGCTTCTGTTCCGCTATTTTTGAGCGAAGCTGTTCATTTACCATTACAAGTTCTGCAGTTCTGTCAGCTACTACTTCCTCAAGGTGTTCTTTATATCTCCTGATTTCCTGGTTTTTATTCCACCCTTTTATAAGAGAATCTACGAGGCAGTAAAGTTCTTCTTCATTGAAGGGCTTTTTTATATAATATATATCCTGCTTCAAATGTTCCCTTATATCATCAATAGTTATATCTTCCTGACCTGTAACTATAATGATAATAACATCAGGATCAATTTTTCTGATTTCAGAAGCAGTAGTCATACCATCCATAAGGGGCATTTTCATATCCAGAATACAGAGAGGAACTTTACTTTTATTTTCATACTCCCGTTTAAAATAATTTAAAAGATACAAACCGTCATTAAAAATTTTTAATTTAAAATAACCTTCTATTTCTTTTTTATCGAATATATATTTATAAGCTTTAAGAACGGTTTTGCTATCATCTGCTATAAAAAGAGTGCTGTTATACATAATACACCCCATTTTCGTGACGCGTGACGCGTGACGCGTGACGGGAGGATTATCTGTAACTGATAAAAAATTCGTTTTTTTTTATTTCCTGAAAAGAGATTCTATATATTTATGCAACTATCCTTCTATAAATGTAAGCGTAATTACAAAATTATTTTCGTCACACCTGTAAGTTCAGGTTTACAATAAAGAAATTTATTTTCCGTAAAGGATTTATAGTAGAAAATATAGAATTACAATCATTGTAACAGTCATCCTTCACGCGTCACGCGTCACGCGTCACGCGTCACGCGTTACGAAGCTAATTAAAACAGAGTGGAGGAACCATCAAATGGCACCAACAGTCCTTATAATAGAAGATAATTATGTCATGTTGAAGATATGGCAGACAGAACTTGAACGGTCAGGATTCAAGGTATTGACTTCAAATAACAGCCGTCTGGGAATGGCAAAAGCAAAAGAAAAACAGCCGAATATTATTCTCGTAGATTCAGTGCTTCCTGATTTAGACGGTTTTGATGTATGTAAAAGGCTGAAATCAGATCCGAAAACATCTGAAATTCCCGTAATAATCATGTCAAATTTCGATAATGCCGATGATCACAGGAACGCAATAAATATCGGTGCCAGTGCATATCTGATCAAATATCATACAATGCCTGAACGATTGATAGACATGATAACCTATTATACATCTTCTGAAAAGGACGAAGAACCTCCTCCGAGAATGCCTTCGGGGAAACTTATGGATATGGAACAGAGAAAGGGAGATCTCCTGGCAAAAGCAGGTCTTATAAGTCCACAGCATCTGAAAGAAGCTCTCAAAAAAGTAGGACTTACAGGTATTACACTGCCACAGGCTTTAATGTCAATAGAAGCTGTTACAGGCACCCTGAAGGATCAGGTTCTGGAATTTTTCTATGCAGCAGATTATGTAGATCTGTCCCAGTATCTACTTGATAAAGATGCTGTCAATCTTGTGACTGCAGACTTTGCAAGACATTTCTCTGTTATTCCTATGAGATTTGATGAAGAAAAACTGATTGTAGCCATGTCAGATCCTATGGATGTGGAAATAGAAGAAGATTTAAGAACGAGACTCAAGAGACCGATAAAAATGGTCTATGCTCCTGAAGCTGATATACAGAAGGCTATTGCCATATATTACGGCAGTTCTCTTCCTATGGAAGAAGTTATGGCAGAGATAGAAAGAGACAGGGCAGCCGGAAAACTCGATGATGAAGAAGACATCATGGTCGGCACGACTCCTGTATCAAAACTTATAGATACTGTAATGACACAGGCTATAGCAATGAAAAGCAGCGATATTCATTTCGAACCGAGAGCAGAAGGCATGATGGTAAGATTCAGAATAGACGGAGTGCTTCATGACATACAGGTCATCCCGAAAGAAGCTATTGCTCCTGTAGTATCCAGAATAAAGATTATTTCAAACCTTGATATTACAGAAAGAAGAAGACCTCAGGACGGAAGGATAGAAATGAAAATAGCAGAAAAAAAGATTGATTTTCGTGTATCCACTACTCCTGTAGCACTCGGTGAAAAGATAGTTCTCAGAATCCTTGATAAATCAGTTGCATTATACGGTATATCCGAATTAGGACTCAGGTCTATAGAAGAAAAGAAATTCTTACGTATGTTAAGACAACCTGATGGAATGATTTTAGTTACAGGCCCTACAGGAAGCGGAAAAACTACCAGCCTTTATGCAGCGTTAAATTACCTGAAATCATCTGAAACAAATATTATAAGTCTTGAAGATCCTGTAGAATTCACCATAGACGGTATAAATCAGATACCGATCAATCCGAAGGTAGACCTTACCTTTGCTACTGCTCTCAGGTCAGTGTTAAGACAGGATCCGGATATAATAATGATAGGTGAAATAAGGGATCAGGAAACAGCAGAACTCGGTATTCAGGCAGCACTTACAGGTCATCTGGTTCTGGGGACACTTCATACACGTAATGCTCCGGGAGCAATATCAAGACTTGTAGACATGGGAGTCCCTCCCTATCTGCTGGCATCAACTCTTATAGGTGTCATAGCACAGAGGCTTGTCAGAAAAGTCTGTGACAACTGTGCCGAAATATACAAACTCTCATCTGATGCAGATATTTCTGATGATTTAAGAGCAGAACTTACAGGTATTGATTTATCCAGAGGGACAGGATGCGATTTCTGCCGCCAGATGGGTTATCATGGAAGAATAGGCGTTTTTGAATTTATGGAAATAAGTAACAGGATAAAGAAACTTATAGTATCAGGTGCAGACACTCTGGAACTGACTGAAGTGGCAAGAACTGAAGGTATGCTTACCCTGAGAGAAGATGCTACAAGACTTGTAAAAGAAGGAATAACTACGTGGGAGGAAATGGTAACTGTTATATGAAGGAAGATATAACTGTTCTACCGAGAGGCGGTATTATCGCCAGAACATCTGCCGGCCCCGTACAGGTCGGTGCCATACCGGAAACCATTAAAGATACAATGGTAAGAGAAGGCAATGTGCCTCAGATATTTCTCATGCCGGCAAAATTATTTTCTTTTGAATATGGTATAAGTACAGCAGACTTTGAATTCCCTATTTATTATAATTTTTACATAAAAAACAGAAAAACGATATTGATAGGGCCAGAAAAAAACAGGAAAAAAATTATGTCTGTTATAAAAGAATCACTCTACGGTTCTTCCTGTCCTGCTATAGAAAATGACTATCTGGAGGGTAAAAAAGCAAAAACTTTTCCGAAACTGAAAGAGGAGATGATATATTTTAAATTTGAGCCGAAACTCGGCCGGCCTGCCGTAATGGATGATTTTATAGATTATATCCCCCTGGAAGAAGGAGAAATTTTTAAATTCAATGATATTGAAATCATAAATCAAGACAGAGAGAATTATTTAATAAAAGACAGACAAGAGAATTTTCTCCTTCCGAAAGATTTTATATTTCCAGAAAATAAGCCGGGAAAATTATTGATTAATTCCTGTTATGAACCTCCAAATTTTGGCATTACTGTCATAGGTTCAGGCCATGGTTTTGATCCGGGAGAAAAAACTACAGGTTTTATTATATGGATTAATCGGAGGGGTATTCTGGTAGATCCTCCTGTAAATACTACAAGATGGATTAAAGAAAACAGAATAAATCCCAGGCTTATAGGAGATTTAATACTTACACACTGTCATGCAGATCATGACAGCGGAACATTACAGAAAATTCTGGAAGAAAGAAAAATAAGGCTTCATACAACTAAAACAATAAAAGAAAGTTTTCTCAAAAAATACTCCCTTATAACCGATATACCGCCTAAATTCCTTGAAAAGATGTTTGATTTCCACCCCGTTATAATAGGAAAAATCCATGAAATACTGTCAGGGAAATTCGTATTTAAATATTCCTTTCACAGTATACCAACCATATGGTTTGAGACATATTTTTATGATAAAAGCCTTGTATACAGTTCCGATATGTTTAACCATCCTCCTTCTATAAAAGAAATAAAGAGGAAGAAAATTATGACTGAAGCCAGAGCGGAAGAATTCCTGAACTTCCCATGGAACCATTCTATTATAATTCATGAAGCAGGTATTCCTCCAATTCATACACCTGTAAAATTCCTGGAAAGTCTTTCTGATAAGATAAAAGAAAAACTTTATTTAATACATGTAAGTCAGAAAACCATACCGGAAAGTTCAGGCCTTAAGCTGGCGAAAAGTGGTATTGAACATACCATAATATGCGATATATCCAGAGAAGAACAGAATTTACTGGACGAAAAGCTGGATATTATATTAAACACCGATATCTTTCGTAATCTTAATCCCTTAAGAGCCCTTCCTGTTATATCAAAAGCCTGTTATGAAGAATTTTCTCCTGGAGATGAAATTCTTCAGACAGGACAGAAAGGTGAAAAATTTTATATTATCCACTCGGGAGAAGCAGTTGTTTCCGTAAATGGTAATCCTTTAAAGATTTACAGCACCTATGATTACTTCGGAGAAACATCCATCATATTTAACATTCCGAGAACTGCATCAATCCATAGCAGAACTCCTGTGAAAGTTCTGGTCATAGCTCGGAACGATCTGCTGGAATTGCTGAACCATGGCGGCATTATGGAAAGAGTCAAAAATCTGGCCATAATAAGAGATCTGGAATCATGGCAGTTATTCAATGAGACAATATTGAAAAATCTTTCTGCCACACAGAAAACAGAATTACAGACCATAATGGATTATGAAATCATCCAGAAAGATACCTTTCTTATAAAAAAAGGACAGAAGGCAACAGACGCATATTTAATAAAATCAGGTACAGTAGAAATCTCTAAAGATAATTTTACATATCAGGCTAAAAGAGGAGACCTTCTGTCAAAGATATCCTTTTCTCATATTTATCCGATCTATGATTATAATGCAATAACGACAGATAAAGTGGAAACGTTTAAACTGAACATGACTGCATTAAAACCGGTTATGGAGAAAAATCCCGGTATAAGGGTAAAATTGATAAAGTTAAATCCTTTGAATGAGATTTAGTGAGTAGTGAAAAGTGAAGGGCGAGTTACAGTGGCGTTTTATTAAATGCCCTGTAGATGAAATACGCATCACCCATCACGCATCACGAAACCACCCGTTACGAGTCACGATTAAAAAAATATTATGGCAGACAAAACATATTATTTCGATAAATTAGATAAACTCCATAATAAACTAAATACTTACATAGCTCCTGTTTCACGGGACTGCGGGCCATGTATAAACTGCTGTATTAACATATCTGAAAGTCATCTTTTTGTACCTCTTTATATAGATTATATAAATTATAATACATGTGAAGAAGATTCACCGGTAAAAACATGGGAAGACGGTATTGAAATACCGCTCTGTCCCTATATAGATTTGACTGGTAAAAAATGTGCCATTTATAACTGGAGACCTCTGAGCTGCCGCCTCTATCCCATGATGCTCGAGAGAAGCGAAAACTCCATGTACTACAGATGCGTTTTCTATAACCTCTATGAAAAAGATTTTTCCGACCTGGAAAGCCTGCTCCCTCCGGGATATAAACATGAAATAGACAAAATAATAAGAGAGATTTCAAAGCTCAATGTTCAATATATCAGAGAATTTGATGAGGCAAGGCTTGAACAGTATAAAAAATCCTACGAAACTCCGGTATCTAAAGAAGTAAGACTGTTAAAAGCTCTTAACATATACAGAGAAGCACTGAATAAAGTCCCTGAATCCG
>JBEHWP010000376.1:0-6420 GCA_040217665.1 Vulcanimicrobiota bacterium | reverse complement strand
CAGGGGAAATAGAAAAAGCAGATGACGTTACCATTAGTATCTCCAATACTGCAGGCGGAGCTTCATATATATGTTTCGAAACACCTGTTTACAACGGAGAAATTCAGCATGGCTCCGATAAAGGTAGCCTTCTGTGGCAGGGACATATATTATATTATACGCTGACTGACGAAAGTAACAGAGAAGGCACCGGAAAAATACTTTATAGAAGATATATCCCTCACAATAAAACATCACCTTATAAATCCGAAAAAAGAGTATTTCCCACATTATTGTCAGGTATAAAAAACTATATAGACGACAGAAGCCTCACGGACGAGGAACGAGAAGAAGGTCAGACCATAAAAAAAATGTGCAATAAACTATTAACTGCTTCATTTAAAGAATTATACGGCAATGTCAATATAGAATTAACCTTTAAAGAACATCTTCGAAACAGTACAGACGCAAAAGTTGCCATTGAGTCAACAGGCTCCGATTCTATATGCACCGAAACCTATTTGATTAAAGCCAGTGTGAAAGCAAAAAACTAAAAAAGAGGAGAAAAACTATGAAAAAAGGTATAATGATTATTTCAATACTTATGCTTATGGTTCTTCTTATGATTATGACAACTTCCATGTTATTTATAGCCACACAAACATTGAATATCCTGGGGAAATCCGAAGACAGAGCACTTGCGGCAGAAGCGGCAGAAGCAGGGATAGAATATGCCAGATATAAATTGAGCAACGATATATCCTGGGGCAACCATATGACATCCGATATAGTAATAGATCTGGGAAATAACCAGGAATGTACCATAATTTTCAATCCCGGAGAACATCATTCCGGTAATAACCTGGAAGGCAATACTCAAAGCGGTACAATACCGCCATATTCTGCGGAAATAATCTGTAAAGGAATTTATAGAGAAAATGGCACAGAAAAACAGAAGGTTTATCTGAGAGCCGTCTTTACACGAGATGATGAATATCCATGTCCTGTATATTCAGGAGGAAATATATGTATTTCAGGAGGAAATACCAGACCTTCCATTAATTTTACCGGCAATGAAACAGAACCGTCACCTGTAAGAATTCATTCAAATGCAACATTGTCTGTAACAGATTCCCTGTTAGATTTATCAGAAGGTTTTCTTTCCTCAAGTTCTTCCGTAGAACTTATAAATGTCAACGATGACGTTATGTATAAAGAAGGAACACTCCCGGTAAGGATACCCGTAATAAATATAACAAAAATAATAGAAGATAGAAAAAGCACATGCCATTACCTCTCTGCAGATACATTTTATCTTGCAGGCTATTTTGAATATGATTCAAAAAACCCCTATAATTCAGATGATCCGAATGGACGTAAATACTGGTATAATCCATCAGATCCAAATGCTCGCTGGGATCCCAATGATCCCAACTGCCCTCCCTACAACCCATATGATAATCCTGACGATCCCCGGGATGATCCCAATGAGGGATACTGTATACCCCATTCCTCATCAGGATCAACCTCAGACGATCCAAAGGTTCACACATCCGGTAGTGGTACCGGCACCGGCTCTGAAACTGGCTATAAATTCGGCATAACTTCTTTCAAAGAAAATTCTTATGATAATTTTATTAATAATTACGGTGATTTCTATTATAATCCTCCTGTCAGTGACCCCAACTGTGTAAACAGAAATTTCTATAATTATTATTCTGTTATTAATTTTCTGGAATATGATGATGATCCAAACTCTTCTTTTCAGCAATTTCTCAGAGATGAACTGGCTATATCCATGAAAAAAGAGGCTTCAGGGAAAATAACTATGACTCTTGAAGATGACCTTTATATACCATCAGTTACCGGATTATTTGAAACAGACATGATAGGACAGGCAGAAACCGCTCCTGGAGGCACCAGGATTACACCGGCTGTATACTTTCCTGAAAATATGAAAAACACATTAATCAGATTGAATTTTAACAATCATAAAATTTACGGGAATAAATTATGGCTCGGTATAACTCCGTCCGGAACAGGGGGAATTATATCAGACAAAACAATTGATTTCATCTGTTCGAGTGAAGATATGAAAATGTTAACCCTTTCGGAAGAAAGTGTAAGAATGTTATATAGAGAGTCTGCTGGCTCATCGAGCACCTACATAAATTACAGAGGAATAATCTATGCAAAAGATGATATACTTATACAGACAAACAGTCTCCACACAGGGAATAAAGATTTTAAATTCTACGGCACTATGTTAAGTAAAGGCATTGATCCGAACACCTGCACAACTTCACCTATGGCATGTTATCCCCTCATGGTTAGCGGTGATAAGAGTATATATATAGAAACAGGAAATCTGAATAATGCAGTAATAGTTTTTACTGCAGACGGAAGGGATAATCTCGCAAACCTGAGAGGGAAAGACTACACAATTAAACGGGCATTTACTGAAGAATTAAATAGTTGGTAGTTCTAAAGATGTAGTGACAAAAAATATTATATATAGCTTAATGAAGCAATGGCGTCATATCGCTATGACATCCGGACAAACAGTATAAGCTCTAAATACAAATAATTTCATATTCCAGTTAATCGGCCAGGATAGAACTTAACGCCCTGCGGGCGAGTTGTTTAAAGTTGAGGGTTGAAGGTTGAGAGTTGAAATCAACCCTAAACTCTCAGCTCTCAACCATATAATAGTTTAATCGGAATGAAAATTCCTATACTTTATATTTACGGCATAGTTCTGATAAAAGACTTATTTTTTTACTCGAAAATTTTTCTAATATTCATAAAACTTTTCTGCATAAATATGAATAGTCTATTATAGAGAACCTAAAGATAATATACGCTCCTGAGAAAGAAGGTGATAAGTGATAAGGAATATAGATAAATTATATGTCATTTCTAAACACAATCTGTAATGGTAATAATGTATTACAGAGATATATAAAGAAGAAAGAGGTAAATAGAAACTATGAGTAATATGATAAAAATTAAGTCGATTAACCTTCTTCAAATTGAACAATTTGCCCATATTTATTCACATATACTTTCTCTTCAAAACCACCGCATTCTCTTATGAATATTTCTTTTGCTTCAGAAAAGAAGGTTTCCGGTTTCTTTATATAATGATAATGAAGAGTGCCTGTAAAACCGGGGTCGGAAAGTTCATCTACTTCTAAATGCCCTTCCGCTTTTCTATTAATGTTCAAAGGGGTGGAGGAAAAAGACAGATCCGCTTCTCTTATTTTCACTGCTTTTATCTGACCAAGTTCATTGTTACCCTGTTCTATTTTTACAGTTACGATTTTATTGGATTCCATATTTTCCTGTAGGCTGGTGCTTACAAAACAATCATCTTCTTTGAATTTAACCTTTCCAAGAAGAGGCTCCTGGTCCAGGGGGTTTTGCCGTTCCATCCATTGCCTGTTTTACTCTGTTTACTACCTCTTTTGCCCTATCGTAAACCATAGGTGATTTCTGAAAGGAGTAGAAAAATGTCTGTATCAATAAATAGTTTTAAATATGACCCGAAGATTTTAAATCAATACCAACAGGTAAAAAATAAAATAAAAGAAGTTGCCAGTGCTCACGCTGAGGTAGCGGAACAAAAGGGAGATGAAACTATATTAACCTGCAATCTTCAGGAAGATGGAGGATCAGGATTTGAATGGGAGCCAATTCCAGGTACAAGAGGCGGCAGGGATATAAAATACCATTTTACTGAAACTATAATAGCAGGATCTCATTTTGATAATAATGCAAATACAAATGATGTAATTGCTGTAGAAGCTAACAAGGAAAGAGAAGATGGGGTCAAACAAAAATTTGAAGCAGTCTATGTAGAACAAAAAATAGATGGTAAACCTGTGGTATTTTTTGAAAGAAAACGTGATGGTGAAGTAATTTATCGTGGCTTTGCCGACACAAGCAGTGATTATGATGAAAATAATGTATGGATAATTGCAAAATAAATAATCAGTAAGTTTTACAGATTATTACTATGCCTATAAAGTTTCAATAATTTTTAGAAAGGGAGTGTCTACATAATCGAAGTACTATCAGAAGAGCATCAATTTAGAGAAAGGAGAATAATATTATGGATAATAATATATCAAGGTATATCTCTCGCCATGAACCGGCAGGAAATGAAGAACTAAAAAAAGTAACCTGAAAATATATGCTGAAAACGTCAGAGCTGCTTTTGGAATGACAATAGATCCTCCTGGTAGCTGGATGGAGTATAAATCAAGTAAGTCAAGTGAAGATGGACATAAATATTATCGTGATAATATGTCAAAACAATAGCAGAAAAAATCTGGGGTAAAAGTACAGGGGGAAACGACAACTCATTAGTCGGAAATGCGGGGATTTTCGTTGGCTTAGTGGCAGGTTTGGCTGTAGACTCTTTATTCGGTATAATCCCTGTTGCCACAGCAACTGCTGATTTAATAATGAACCGGTCTAAAAAAGATAGTTTATTATAATTATCAGGTTAAGAGATGATAGTCTTCCATTATTACTTTGACTTTGGAAAAAACAGATAATTTGGTGGGTTTTTATCATCTAATAAAACTAGATTTTATAAGGGTGACGCGAGAATTACCTTTAATTTGTTCAGAAATTTTTATAACATTATATGAAACTTTTTACTATAAATTTGAATAGTACCTTATAGAAAGAATAAAATCCAAATAGAAAGAATAAAATCCAAGAGATAATTATGGAGATAAATAAAATAAATCAAAGAGTACTTATAAATAGTAAAAGTAATAAATATACAGGCTACTCAAAAGAAGAAGATACTTTTGAAAGATCCAGAAATGAAGATAAAGGTATTTACAAACCGGTAGTTTTTCACAGAAAAAAACAGGCTAATCCCGGGGAAAATAATAATATTTCTCAGACTGAAATCCAGAAAGAAACAAAATCTCTTAACATAATTTATACAAATGATATACATGGCGCAATAGTTCCTGAAAAATTCGATAAAGAACTTAATGCCTATACAGGCGGAATGGCTTATATGGGTACCGTCATAAAAAAATTAAAAAAAGAAACAGAAGGGAAAAACCTTCTTCTGGATGCAGGCGATTGGGCTCTGGGTTCCTGTGAATCCGAACTAACAGGAGGGAAAACTATTATAGATGTAATGAATAATCTGGGTTATGACGGTGCAGAAATTGGCAATCATGAATTTGACTGGGGGCAGGACCCTCTTAAAGAAATGATCGATAGAGCTGATTTCCCTGTAATGGGAGCAAATATAACAAAAAATGATGGCACTCTTATGGAAGGTTTAACTCCGTATATTATAAAAGAAATAAACGGGATTAAAGTGGGTATACTCGGCTTAATAAGCCAGGACACTTCTGAAACAGTAGATCCTGGAAATATTAAAGGGATAAATTTTAAAAATTCCAGAAAAACTGTTGAAAAATATTTACCTGAAATAAAAAAAAATGGAGCTGAATTAATAATAGTCCTGTCTCATGAAGGATTAAAAGATGATGTAAGACTTGCCACCGAAACCGGAGGAATCGACATAATAGTAGGAGGACACAGTCATACATCTATCGGGAAAGCAGCAAAGATAAACAATACAATTATAGTTCAGGCAGGTTCAAACAGTGTAAAAGTCGGTAATTTACATATAAATATAGATTCGTCAAGTAAAAAAATTCTATCCTTCGAAAATTCTCTCGTTACAGTTAATAATAATCAGTTAACACCTGATAGTGAGATAGAGGAAATAATAAACCCTGTTATAGAACAAACAGGAAATGGTTTATCCACTGTGATAGGAAAAACTGAAGTAGACCTTGATAGAAATAAAATTGTAGAGTCTGTTATGGGTAATGTCCTTACAGATGCCATAAGGGAATCTACAGGCAGTGATATTGCAGTTGAAAATTCCGGCAGCATAAGAAAAGATATAAGGAAAGGTAATATAACAGCGAAGTCTATTCGTGATGTATTACCTTTTAACACATACCTTGTTACTATGGAACTGACCGGGAAAGATATAAAAGACCTTCTTGAAATAAGTGCAACCACACAGGATAATCTTCAGGTATCAGGTCTCACCATGACAGTAGATTATTCACAGCCAGCCGGTAAAAGAGTGTCAGATATAAAAGTACAGAATAAAACTTTAGAACATGAAAAAAACTACCGTGTTTCTACCGAAGATTTTCTTGCTCTCGGATTTACAGAATATACTCCTTTTCACAGGGGGAAGAATATTTCCGTAGGAGAAGCGACAATAGAAGCCCTGAAATCCTATATAAAACATCATTCTCCCATAACATCTGATATAGCCAGAATAGAAGGAAGAATAAAATTCACTCTTTCCTGAAAAGAAGTTTCATAAGCTCTTTAATACCATCTATTCCGAAAATTTACTTACTGTCTGAGCAGATGAAT
>JBEHWP010000375.1:0-6425 GCA_040217665.1 Vulcanimicrobiota bacterium | reverse complement strand
TGTCTGAAACATAACCATAATAACAAGAAAAGCTGCTATGAGAACAATGGAAAAACCTCCTGCAATAAATACTTTAACCCATGAAGGAAGAAATCCCGTATGTTCTCCGAGAAATTTCCACAGATGATTAAGATTATAGATATAATCCAGATATTTTAACATAAGCTTCTCCTAAAATTTTTTAAAGATTCTTAATAACCGGATTTTTCCCACCCGTCACGCGTTACACGTCACGATTAAATTATTTAGATAAACTGTCTCTACTTAATTTTTATCTAAAGCTTTATTTTTGACCGGGATTTCAAGTAAAGCAATTCTATTTATCATCCTGGTAATCCCATAAATCCTATAAATCCTGGTCAAAATTATCTGTCTACATCACCTAAAATAAAATCTATACTTCCTATAATGGCAGGAAGATCTGCCATAAAACAATTCTTCATAACTTCTTCTGATATACTCAGATTACAGAAACTGGGTGCTCTTACTTTAAATCTGTAAGGTTTTGTTCCTCCGTCACTTACAATATAAACACCTAATTCTCCTCTGGGGCTTTCTACTCTGAAATAGATTTCTCCTTTCGGAGGAGCTATTTTTTTAGGTATTTTTGCCATAATATCCCCTGCTTTGAGTTTTTCCAGAGCCTGTTCTACTATTCTTGAACTCTGAATTATCTCATTGTATCTTACCATATATCTATCAAATACATCTCCCTTTTCTCCTGCAGGTATTTCAAAATCATAATGTTCATACCCGCAGTAAGGGTCACCTTTTCTTACATCCCATTTAATACCAGATCCTCTCAGCATAGGGCCGCTCAGGCCATAGTTTATGGCAAGTTCAGGAGTTATTATACCTATATTTTTTGTTCTCTGTTGAAATATAACATTGTTTGTAATAAGATCATCATAGTCTTTGAGTTTTTCTTTAACTATCTTTAAGAAATTCTTTGCTTTTTGAGGAAAATCTTCCGGTAAATTTCTTGCCACTCCGCCTATCCTCATATAATTATAGGTAAGCCTCTGGCCTGATATGGATTCAAACAGGTTGAGTCCTTCTTCTCTTTCTCTGAAACCGTAGAGCATGGGAGTAAAGGCACCGAGCTCCAGTCCGAAATTGCCCCACCACATAACATGGCTTACAATTCTATTTAATTCGAATATTATTACCCTTATTGTCTGCGCTCTTTCCGGAACTTCTATATTCATAAGCTTTTCCATAGCAAGAACATAGGGTAGTTCATTGCACATAGCAGCAAGATAATCCATCCTGTCAAGATATGGGATAACCTGAATATATTCTCTGTTTTCCAGAATTTTTTCTGTAGAACGGTGTAAATATCCCACATGTGGTACAGATCTTACAACGATTTCGCCGTTCAGTGTAAGAAGGAGTCTCAATACACCATGAGTGGCAGGATGCTGTGGCCCCATGTTTACAAGAAATTCTTCTGTTTTTAAAATATCACTCATAGGGAATCTCCTTTTTTAGCTTTAGTCAATTCTTTTTTATCTGGAGAAGGTACCACTTCCGGGCTGTTAAAATCTTTTCTCAGGGGATGGCCGGTAAAATCTTCAGGTAAAAGGATACGTCTCATGTCTGGATTACCTTCGAAATTAACGCCGAAGAGGTCGAAAATTTCCCTTTCATGCCATTCGGCAGCTTTCCATATATCGTATACAGAAGGAAGTGAAGGATTTTCTCTTGATACTGAGACTTTAACACATAGACGATGTTTTTTTTCGAGAGAGCAGAGATGATAGACTATTTCGAATTTTTCCGGAGGGTAATCTACTCCTGTCTGGCACATAAGATAATTGAAATCAAAGACAGGATTTTCTTTAAGTTCTTTCATTACCTTTACTATATTGCTACTTTCTATATAAATGGTTATATCAAAATTCTCCTCTGTTTTTATAATTTCCTGCGAAAAATATTCCTTAACTTTATTTATCAATTCCTGTGACGTCAAATTTTCACCTTCTTCATTATATATATCGTGATGCGTGACTTCTGACTTTACGGTCCTGCCATCCTTTTGACTTCTCTATGTTCTTTTTCCCAGGCCAGTCCCCCTTTTTTCCATGCGTAAATGAGGCCTATAATCAGAATTAGAAGAAATATGAGCATTTCTGTAAAAATAAACAGTCCGCTTACTTCTTTCGGTAAAATCTCCATACCTTTATAAACAAGGCCGTTATCTTTGATATCTTTAAATACCTGTGCCCATGGTATGAGATAAACAACTTCTACGTCAAATAGCAAAAAGATCAGAACATAGGTGTAAAATCTGAAATTATACTGAATCCAGCTTTTCCCTATTGTTTTCGGACCGCATTCATAGGTATCAAGTTTGATTTCGTTCGGCTTATGAGGCCTTATAAGAGTGGCCAGTCCCATACCGGTAAGTCCCATGGCAGCACCTGCCAGGAGGAAAAGAAAGACAATATTATAATTGTTTTCCATGATTACTGTTCTCCTGTTTTTTTACTTTAATAAATAATTACTACAAAATTAAAAAAAGTCCTCCAGGTTTTTTAAAAAAGTGAACAGTGAAAAGTGAAAAGTGAAAAGTGATATATTTCTCTTCACTTTTCACTACTCACTTTTCACTGTTTTTATTTCTTTTATTTTATCTCCTTTTTTTATTTTCATCACTGTATCCATACCTGAGATGACATGGCCGAAAACTGTATGTTTGCCGTCCAGGTGGGGCTGAGGAGAGTGAGTTATAAAAAACTGGCTTCCTCCCGTATCAGGCCCTGCATTTGCCATAGATAGGGTTCCTGTCAGGTGTTTTCTTTTATTTATTTCACATTTTATATGGTATCCGGGACCTCCTGTTCCCGTGCCGTGAGGACAACCTCCCTGAACCATAAAATCATCTATTACCCTGTGGAAAGTAAGGCCGTCATAAAATTTCTTTTTTATTAAATCTATAAAGTTCTTTACAGTATTAGGTGCGTCATTTTTAAACAGTTCAATTACTATGTCACCTCTGTCTGTTACAATTGTGACCTGCGGCAGATTGCCTTCAGCCTTGTTATTTTCTTTTTTCTTTTTCAGAAACCCGAACATTTTAACGTCACCTCTTTTTTTATTTCTCTACTTTCTTTTCTCTTTTTTTTCATGTTTTTCCTTCTTTTTCTTTCTTAAAAAGAGTAATTTTTCTGGTAATTTAAGAGAGACACAATTTATTATTTATAATAATGAGTAGATTCATCCTTACTTTTAGATTAGGAAAAAAGATAAAATTGTGACAAAATAAAAATAAATGAATGATTCAGAAGCTAAATTTATAGATATTAATTCAGTATTTTTTATTTCTATAATCTCGGAAATTGAACTCCTGTCCTATGCTCATTTATCAGTTGAAGAAGAAAAGAAAATAAGAGATTTTCTCTTTGAAGCCACAGTAATAAATATCGATGTAAAGATAAAAGAAGAAACAATAAGAATAAAGAAAATATATAATTTTAAACTACCCGATTTAAGAGAATTACAAAAGAGAAGTGTCTTTTATAATTAATAATCAGAGTATAAAATTTGCCCTGTGAAAAAATCCTGTCAATCCATAAAATCCCGAAAATCCCTGTCCTGTTTGACAAATTTTTTCAGTGGTGATAAAATATTGAAGCTTTTATAAATTGTTTTTGTGAAGATCATTACAATAAAAGGAATTGAATATTTTCCTGTAGAATGATATAATAGTATGAATAAATAATTTCTTCGAGAGAAAAGGGGAGACATTGAAGATGCTCTGAAAATTCGTTGTGTTATATTATAAGGAGGCTTATTATTTATGCTGAGTGCAAGTTACGGGATTACCTTTATGGTAGCCCTTCTTATAAGCTGTGCCCTTACCCCTCTTGTCAGAAAATTTTCCTTCTGGGCCAATATAGTCGCCGCTCCAAGTCCGAGAAAAGTTCACAAAGTTCCTATGCCCCAGGCAGGAGGTCTTGCCGTTTACGGTGGTTTTATTCTTACCCTTGTAGTGGTCTTTTATTTCGGTATTATTGACAGAAATATTCTTATGACGCGCCTCTGGACACAGTTACTCGGTCTTTTTATCGGAGGTACTTTTATACTCATCCTGGGAGTTTTTGATGATAAATACGCTCTTCCTGCAAAGGTAAAACTGGCAGGACAGATTATTGCAGCTTTTATTTTAGTTTTATTCGGAATTAAAGTGGAATTTTTAAGCAATCCTTTTAACGGTATGTTCTTTCTCCCTTCCTGGATGAGTGTGGGACTTACAATATTGTGGGTTGTAGGGCTTACAAATGCCCTTAATCTTATAGATGGTCTTGATGGACTCCTGGCAGGCGTAACTGGAATCTCCTGTTTTGTTTTATTTATGATTGCCATACAGAAGGGACAGATCCTTGTGGCTATCTTACTTCTTGCTTTAATGGGCAGTTGTTGCGGATTTTTGAGATATAATTTCAATCCTGCCAAGATCTTTATGGGTGATACAGGCTCTTTGTTTTTAGGCTATATGCTTGCCGCTCTTTCCATAGTAGGTGCTCTTAAAAGTACAGCTACTCTTGCTTTCGGCGTTCCCATTCTTGTATTTGCCTTACCTATTTTTGATACTACCTCTGCAATAGTGAGAAGATTTTTGAAAGGAAGACCTATTTTCCAGCCTGATAAAGAACATTTTCACCATCAGTTACTGAAACTTGGTTTGAATCACAGACAGGCAGTGCTCTTTATTTATCTTATCAGCGGATTTATGGGGGTTGCCGCTCTGGCATTAAATTACGTAGCCCGTTAAGATTATGAAAAAAATAAAAATTATAACTATATTCGGAACAAGACCTGAAGCAGTTAAAATGGCTCCTGTAGTTTCAGCTTTAAATAATTTTCCAGATGAGATTATCTCTAAAATTCTGGTTACGGCACAGCACAGAGAAATGCTGGATCAGTGCCTGAATTTCTTTTCCGTAAAACCTGATTATGACCTGGATATAATGCAGGAGAGACAGAGTCTTTCTGAAATAACATGTCGTGCCCTTACAGGGGTGGAAGATGTGTTAAAACAGGAAAAGCCTGATATGATTCTTGTTCAGGGCGATACTACAACAGTTTTTTCCGCCAGTCTTGCAGCTTTTTATCAGCAGATAAAGGTAGGACATGTTGAAGCAGGTCTCAGAACAGATGATATATACAATCCTTTTCCGGAAGAGATTAACAGACGCCTTGCAAGTGTAATATGTAACCTCCATTTTGCCCCTACAGTTCAGGCAAAAAATAATCTGTTAAACTGCGGTATAAATTCCGGCATATTTATTACAGGTAATACTGTTATAGATGCCCTTTTTTCCATTTTAAAAGTTACAGATGAAAAAGAGTATCTTCCTTCTTATATATCACAGAGCAAAAACAGGATAATTTTTGTGGAAACCCACAGAAGAGAAAACTGGGGAGAACCTATGGAGAATATCTGCAGAGCTCTTTTTCAGATTATAAATGATTATAAAGATACGGAAATAGTTTTTCCTGTACACAAAAACCCTGTTGTAAGAGAAACAGTATATCCTGTACTTGAAGGACATGACAGAATCCATCTTATAGAGCCGATGGATTATCCTGCTTTGATTAATTTGCAGAAGAAAAGTTTTATTATACTGACAGATTCCGGCGGTATTCAGGAAGAAGCTCCATCTATGGGGAAACCTGTCCTTGTTTTAAGGAGAACTACTGAAAGACCCGAAGGTGTCCGGAGGGGAACGGCAAAGCTGGTAGGTACGGAAAGAGATAATATTTATAAGGAAGCTGCCAGATTACTTGATGATAATGACGAATATAACAGAATGAGCAGAGCCATAAATCCCTACGGCGACGGACGGGCAGCCGGAAGAATAGTCGATGCGATAAGATATTATTTCGGTTTTATTTCGAGTCCTCCCGCGGATTTTGAATAGACACTTTAAAGATAATGACTCATATAAAATTATTTTTTCGTACCAGAACGAAATTTTTCGTATCCCTGTTGCTTGGGACATTAACCGGCATGTATATAGATGAAAAATTTAACACTTATCCCGTATTTATTATATTTTTTACTTTTCTGGGTATTGTGACCGGTTACAGAATTATATGTATGCAGGAAAAAATAACACCCTTATCTTCGCGTCACACGTCATGCGTCACGCGTCACGATAATAAGGAATAAAGTAATGAGTGATAATCTTTTAAGAAAAATTTTTTTTAAAGCCATTATAGCTGCACTATTTTTTTTATTACTCTCTCTTATGTTAAAAGATAACTTTATATTATGGGGAATTTCTGCAGGAATTTTTATGAGTATATTGAATTTCTCTTTTCTCTATATATTTTCGAGAAATATTCTTGAACATAAAAAGAAGATATGGCGGGTCTTTTATATAGGACTGGTTCCGGCAAAATTAATTTTGCTGGGA
>JBEHWP010000374.1:0-6441 GCA_040217665.1 Vulcanimicrobiota bacterium | reverse complement strand
CGAAGAATAAGGAATGGTCTTGGAAAGGCCTTCTTTTTTATTTTAACGATAAAAATGTTAAATAAGTCATGTTTTTTTGAGAAAAAAATCTCAAACTAAATGCAAAAAAATCTCAAACTCCTTTTCGAATTATAATAATCTCAAACTACTTTCTAAATTATAGCATGACGCTTTACAAATTACGACGTTATTATTTATACATATTTATGAAAATAACTATTCCATCACAAAAATATTTTTACAAAACAGATCTTGACTTTTGATATTTAATAATATATAATGATATTTGAAAATATAAAAAAATAAAGGAGGAATAGACATGGCAGAAGAAATTTTTGATGCAGATCAGGCTATAGAATTTTTAAAAATTTCCAGACCCACCTTTGCCAGATGGCTTAAAAGCGGTAAATTACAGGGATTTAAAGTAGGTAAAAAATGGCGTTTTTACAGGCGCGACCTTGTGTCTTTCATGGAATCAAGCGGCACTGATTTCGTTCTTTCAAAAAAGGATTTTAAAGAATCAATCAAATTTTTCGAAGAAAAACTTGAAAGAAAAAACATACCGGACATCAGGGAAATAGGAACTGTAAGTAATATTATCACTTCTTCCGATGAAAAAGATGTACTGATAAAAAATCTCGCCGACAGGTTATTTCTGGATAGTTTCAGCGATAAGGCCAGTGATATACATTTAGAACCTTTACGAGACGGTCTTATGGTAAGATATCGCATTAAAGGTTCCCTTGAGGATATAAAATTACTGTCTCCTGAAACAGGAGAAGAACTGATAATAAGATTAAAGTATATGGCAGACATGGATCCGGACATAACGGAAAGGGTCCAGACAGGGAAAATAGTGATAGAAACAGATAAAATCACTGGAGGTGACAGGAGATTTGATATAAAAATCGGAACAATTCCTGTTATATACGGAGAAAGGGTTACAATGGGGATTAAATCTATGGAAAAAGCAAAAACTACAGTAGATCAGGGGCTGGAATTACTGCAATTTGATAGGGAAGACCTTGAGACAGTAAAGAATATATTCAATAAAGCCTTTGGCCTTGTAATCGTTACAGGAATATCAGGGAGCGGTAAAACCACTACATGTCATGGTGCATTGAATTATATTCTTACAAAAACCGGCGGTCATGCCAGTATTATGACTCTGGAAGATTCCATTGAATATCCCATGAAGGGTATATCTCAGATACAGGTACATCCTGATGGAGAAGGGTATTATGAACTATTGAAGGGAATCGTGTGGCAGGACCCTGACGTAATATTTGCAGGTGAACTTCAGGACAGTAAAACAGCAAGAATGGTTTCCGAAATAGCTCTTACGGGACATCTTATCATAGTACAGTTAACATGTTCCGATATATTTCAGTCTGTAGATTATCTGAAAAATCTCGGTCTTGAACCATATCTGCTGGCTTCCATTCTGGAAGGAGCCATAGCTCAGAGACTGGTAAGAAAGATCTGCAAAAACTGCAAAGAAAAAATCACTCCTTCTCCTGAAATTATCGAAAAATATTTTCCTGGCAGAAAGAATGTTTTCCTATACAGAGGAAAAGGATGCAGTGAATGTCATAACAGCGGTTATTCAGGAAGAACAGGGATATACGAAATATGTATCTTTGATACGGAATTGAAAGAAGCCATAGCAGAAGGAGAAAACATAAATAAATTTAAAAAAGTTTTCCACGAGAAAGGATTTCACACTCTTCGGGAGAAAGCTATAGATTATGTTCTTTCAGGGAAAACTACACTGGAAGAAGCGTTAAGAGTGAGTTATTATTGACCTGAGCGTAAGCATGTAATAAAGGTCTTCCTCTCGCCACGCTTACGTGTGACGAGAGGAGTTATTATTATTTATTACGCTAACCTCAGTAATGGGGGAAGGGTGAAAAGCCTTGACGGATCTATTGAAAAATCAGAAGAGAGGTAAAATAAATTGCAGGATATACTGACTGAAACAATAAAGAAATTCAAACATCTCTGTGATTACATGGAGATAAGAATAGAAGATTATGAGACTACAAAAATTGCCATAAATACAGATGAAACAGAAAAAATCGGCACATCTTTTGAATTTGGCGGCAATGTAAGAGCTATGGTCAATGGAGGATGGGGGTTTATTTCATTCAATAATATCAACTTACTTCCTGACTTTGCAGCCAGAGCAATAGAACATGCAACACATGTAGGAAGACGTAAAATTATGCTCGCTCCTGTTCCTTCTGTAGTGGACATAGTAAACACAGAACCTGTGTCAGATCCGAGAAGTATGACCTTTAAGGAAAAGAAAAAACTTCTTGATGATTATAATAAAATAATACTTAATTATGATAGATACCTTATAAAAAATTCCCTCCTTGCCTATTACGATCAGTTTAAAAAGAAATATTTCTGTAACTCTGAAGGAACCTTTATAGAACAGGAACTTCTGGATCTCTATATTACAGTGAAGATTATTGCTGCAAAGGACGGCATTACACAGCCGGCTGTTGTTACAAACGGCAGTTCAAATAATTTCGATGTGTGCCGCAATCTGGAAGAAAAAATAGAAACATCATGTAAGACTGCCATAAAATTCCTGGATGCGCCGAAAGTAAAATCAGGTATTTATACTGTAATATGTGATCCTGCCGTAACAGGCACTTTTGCACATGAGGCATTCGGCCACACATGTGAAGCAGATCATTTTTATAAAAGTGATTCTTTAAAGAAAGAAATGAGTCTGGGAAGAGTTTTCGGCAGTAAAGTCCTGAGTATTTATGATACAGGTCTTGATACAGGCTCAAGAGGTTCCATGAAATATGATGACGAAGGAGTAAAAACAGAAAAAACATATCTCATAAAAGAAGGAGTTCTCACAGGCAGGCTTCATTCCAGAGAAACTGCCTCCATTTTAGGAGAAAAACCTACAGGTTCCGCACGTTCGGTAGACTATCGTTTCCCTCCCATATGCAGAATGAGAAATACCTGTATAGAAGGTGGAACGTCCAATTTTGACGATATGATAAAAGATATAGAACTCGGTATTTATGCCATAGATTTCCTTTATGGCATGGGGGGAGAAATGTTTACAGTCGCACCTGCTTACAGTTACATGATAAGAAACGGACATATTGCCGAAGCAGTAAGGGATGTAAAGATAACAGGGAACCTCTTTGAAACATTAAAAAACATAGATATGACAGGAAATGATTTTAAAATAAATGACTCAGGAGGAGGATGCGGAAGAGGCGAACAGTGGCCTCTTGCAACAACGGAATCGGGGCCCCATATAAGGATACAGAATGTATCAGTAGGAGGTGAGTCTTAATGGAACATCTGGAAAAAATTTTAGATAAATCTTCTTCTGAAACAGAAGAAAGTGAATTATTTTATTTGAAAAATTCCAGTGAAAAGTTAGAATTTGAAAAAAATGAATTGCAGAGTATGACAGATAAAGAAAGTGAAGGAGCAGGTTTAAGAGTCAGAAAAGACGGTAAAATAGGTTTTGTTACTTCCAGTAAGATAGACAAACATATTATAGAAAAAGCCATTTCAAGCGCTGAATTTGGGGACGAGTCGAGATTTTCTTTTTCAGGAAAACATGAACAATGTTCCGGTGATTACAGGGACAGGAATGTGGATAATATTAACATAAACAGCCTCGTTGCCAGAGGAGAAGAGATAATCAATAAAATAAGAGATTTTGATAAAAAAATAAATGTAAATATAACCTTTGAAAAAAGGGACGAAGCGATTCATATCCTTACATCTCAGGGATTCAGAGGACATTACAGAAAAAATTATTATTCCCTCTTTGTAATGACAGAATTTACCAGAGAAAATGATATATTCGAAATATGGAAAGGTTTCAATGACAGAGAAACAACGGAAGAAAAGTTGATTTCAGAAGTTCTATGTGATATAAAGCATGGCCTGTCAGTGGTAAAAATAGAAAACGGAAAATATCCTGTTTTATTTTCTCCCGATGCAGTGGAAGAACTTTTCAGCATTTTTGTTACAGGTGTTGATGGTAACAGGATATACAGGAAGACATCTCCTCTTTATTCAAAGCTCGGACAGGAAATATTTAATGAAAATATAAGTATTTATGATGATCCAACCATAAAGGGGGGAGCCAATTCATGTCCTTTTGATGACGAAGGTGTGCCGACACATAAGACTCCTATTGTAGAAAAAGGTATCCTTAAAGGATTTCTCCTGGATCTTAAAAACAGTGTCAAACTGAATATGCCTTCTTCCGGTAACGGTTTTCGTAAAAACTGGATTACAGGTAGAAGTTATGAATATTATCCTTCGATAAATTCTTCATGTATTACAATAAATCCCGGTAATTCTTCTTATGAAGAGCTTCTGTCTTCCATAAAAGAAGGGATACTTGTAAAATCAGCGCCTGATCTCTCTATGGGCAATATACAGAACGGAGATTTTGCCGGCACAGTAATCCATGGTTTTAAAGTAGAACATGGAAACATATCAGGGAGAATAAAAAATACTGTTATAAGCGGCAATCTGTACAATTTACTGAAGAACCAGCTAATCGGTATGAGTAAGGATCTTTACTACTCAATGTCTTCCGGAGCCAGAGTTCCTTATATGTTATTTAAGGATATGGATGTAATGGCTTAGGGCAGTTATCAGTTACCAGTGAAACCTGTTTGTAATTTAAAAATTAGTATTTATATTAAATCACTATACCTTTGCAGATTTCTTAAAAACATTTGTAATTCTTAAATTTAAGGCTAATTAGCTATTAGCTCGTTGAGACTTACATAATTTTATTCAAGAAAGTGCAAAACTATAGTAAATTATAAACTTGTTGTAACTGATAACCGGTAACTGAACACCGGCCAATGTTCATGTTTCTTCAACAGACAGCAACGGTTTTCCCGGCCCCTTTTCTCCCATGGCCTGGAGAAATCTCACTGTTATTTCTGCCTCTACTGTATTCGGAGCAGTTTTTCCAAGAGGCACCTGACCTCCTGCCATAACCCTGTGACCTCCTGCCACGCCAATACCATCAAGTATCTGATGAATAAGAGAACCGGCATAAGGATAGATGGGAGTTGTTCTGAGTGACAGATTAAGTGTGTCATTATACTGGCCCATACAGAGAGCAGCTTTTATGCCGGCCAATCTTATAAGCAAATCTGCTATCTCTGCCGGCAGGTCAGGGCTGTGCATCTGTTCAAGTACTGTTATTACAGCTTTACCGTAAACTCTGGTGGAACGAAGGGCGTTATCAAAGGCACGAAAATAGACAGGTGGTAACTGGGCCTGCTCTACCTGTGATAATTTATGATGGTCCACATTGGATAGAAGTTTGAAATAGGCATATTCGTCAGAAGATGTAGTGCTTCGTGATAATCCTCTTGTATCTGTTTTAAGACCGTAAAAAAGTGCTGTAGCAAGGCGGCCATGTATTTCTATCCCTGCTGCTTCCAGATACTGAAACAGCATAGTTGATGTGGCACCTATTTCAGTTCTTATATCAACATATTTAATATATTCCCCGGAGCCCAGTACTGATTGATGATGATCTATTACTATAGACGGACGGAACTTCTTTGACAGGATATGATTTCCACAACCTGCCTGTGTATCTACCAGGGCAACAGCCGAATAAGAATCAAATTTTCTAATAGTCTTCTGTTTTTGCCACTCAGGCGTCAGATATTTAAGCATTGCCCTGTTTTCCACTCTTCCAACAAGTCCTGTATAGATCAATTTACTCTGTATCCCCCAGGCTTTTTTTAAGAGTATTGAAAGAGCATAACCGGATGCAAGTCCGTCAGGGTCCGGATTGTGATGGGTTAGAATAAGAACAGGTCCTTTACCTGCTGCTTCTCTTAATTTTTCCAGTGTAAGTTCATCTACAGGATTGGGATTATGAGTTATCAAAATTAACTTCCTCTCCAGGACAAAATCGTTCTTTTCGTAACAGGTGAACAGGAATTTATATGAGAAACGGATAATACAGGAAATATATCCACCTTTCCCTTTAACCACATAGCGTTACATATTTCGATTTTTCCTATGACACATAATAAAAACATAATTTTATGTTAGAAACTATATATTTTTTCCAAAAAAGCTGCTTATATCAAAATAAAATTTCTTTTCCTCATGACAGTGATTACATTCACAGGTCAATAAATCATAAGGTTTTTGCTCTTCACTGAAAAGAAGAGCCTGCATTTTTTTCTCAAGTGTTCCGCCGCATTTACTGCATTTCTGGGCTCTCACATATTTATATTCTTCCGGAATACCTGATACGGTTAATGCTTCATGCCATGGATGTTCTTTCATAAGCTCATCTCCTTATTTCCGGCTTCTTCAAATTCCTTATATTCTTTTCGTGCCATTTCCTGGGCTTCCGCCCGGCAGTTATTAATCTCATCGAAATTATCTTCAAACAGT
>JBEHWP010000373.1:0-6441 GCA_040217665.1 Vulcanimicrobiota bacterium | reverse complement strand
TACAGGTGGAGAGATAAATTTCTTGAAGGAGGGAAAGCAGGCCTTTCAGGAAAAGTGGAGCAGAATAATTCTTATGATAATGTAGAGATAGAAAAACTACAAAAGATCATAGGTAAACAGACAATCCAGATAGAGATACTAAAAAAAACTCAGGAACTACTGGGGAAAAGATAGAGTTAATCGATAAGCTTCACTCAGATGGCTATTCAGTAAAAGATTGCTGTGAAGCCATTAATATATCAAGAAGTAATTATTATCGTATTAAATCTGGCAGTGAAATGAAAATAATAGACATCACAGAGACGTTGCTCATAGAAAAAATCAAAGCTATAAAACTTGAGCATCCCTTCTGGGGTTATCGTCGTGTAAGAGCCTGGCTTGTTCACCGTGAAGGCCTTAAAATAAATGAGAAAAAAGTTAAAAGGATAATGAAAGAACAGGAGCTGTTAGTCAATAGAAAATTTTATAAAGCCAAACGCACAGCCAATAAAAGTAAACCGAAAGCAACAGAACCGAACCAGTATTTCGGAATAGATATGACAAAGTTTATGGTATCTTCTGTAGGCTGGGTTTATCTTGTAATAGTCCTGGACTGGTATACAAAGAAAATAGCAGGATGGGATATATCGTTAAGGAGTAAAACAGAAGAATGGAAAAACGCTGTAGAAATGGCAATAAATAATCAGTTTCCTTTTGGGGTGAGAGGTCATGGGTTGAAGCTGGTCAGTGATAATGGTTGTCAGCCTACATCTAATTCTTTTATTAAAGAGATGGCAGAGCTCGAAATTGAACAGATATTTACTGCCTACAACAATCCAAAAGGAAATGCAGATACAGAAAGGATGATGAGAACAATAAAAGAAGAGGTAATCTGGATCAACGAATTTGAAAGTTTTGAAGAAGCAAAAATGGTTATAGGAAGCTGGATTGAGAAAGATTACAACAAACTTTATCTACACAGTACACTGGGCTATAAGAGTCCGGAAGAATTTGAGAAGGAATATTGCCAGTCAGAATTAAAGCTGGCTGCATAAAATTACTACACATTGAAGGAGAAAATGTGTCTTGACAAATGGGTCTCAGTACAGTATCAAATACTATGGCTCGAAATTTTCGAGAAGTATTTTGTAAGTTTTGCAGGATATTTTCCTGGAACTGAAAGAAAGGATTTTAACCTTGAAAGACATCTTCTACTGGCTGTAATTTTTTTTATAACAGGAGTATTAATTGGAGGTTATCTTGGTATTAACTGGATAAAAAATGGACAGGCCACTTTTTTTGAAAAACGTATGTTTATAATCAGTGCTGATGTCCTGTTTTTTTCTATCATGACCTTAATGAATTCATTTATTGTAAGTATGATGGATACAAAAATTAGAAGATAGATATTATATATGTAATCTGTAGGAGTAGGTTTATGAGTAATTTTCTAGAACACATGAACAACAGAGAAAAAATTCTAAAAATATTAAAAGAAGCATGCAAAATCTTTGATAAATTTTGACGGCATAATAAACTGTACCGAAAATATTCAGGAGGATTTTCCAGAAAAAAATAGAAAATTAAAAGGATATATTTTGCCTGTAAATTGATTAAAATGCTAAAAAAAATAAATCTGTTATTTTGTTTTTCCCCTCATAAGTCTTTTCTTTTTATAAGTTTATTCTTCGGTATCATCTTTTTATTTGTAACTCCTCCTTTTCATACTCCCGATGAACCCAATCATTTTTATCGTGCTTTTCAGGTTTCTGAATTTAACAGTGGTATCAGCCCCATACCGGCATCACTGGAACTTACTGTATCCAGGATCTATTCTTTCGTTTCACCGGAACACAGGCAGGAAAAATTACAGATTAAAAATATTCTTTCTCTTCTGGATATAAAACTTGAGCCAGACAATAGAAAGCAAATATTTTTACCGGGAGCAAAATATTCTCCCGTTCCTTATATGCCTCAGGCAATAGCCATTTTTGCAGGAAAATTATTTAATGATTCCCCATTAATACTTATGTATGGAGGAAGATTATTTAATTTACTGGCATGGAGTTTTCTTATATATTTAGCTATAAAAATAACACCTGTTTTCAAATGGGTCATATTTTTACTGGCCCTATCTCCAATGTCCTTATTTCTGGCTGCATCTCTTTCTGCAGATTGTATGACAAACGGGTTGTCATTTCTGTTTATTGCACTGGTGCTTCAATATGCTTTTGATAAAACAAAACATATAAGATATATTGATTTATTAATTTTGTTCCTGTTATCAATATTAATGTCCCTTTGTAAACAGGGGTGTCTATTCTTTATTATCTTTTTATTTTTACTGATACCGGCAGAAAAAACAGGCAGTAAAAAGAAATTTTTCTTTATATTTTTTCTATTAATATTATCTAGTATAATAACCATAACACTGTGGTCATATTATGTAAGAAATTATCCTGAAGGTGTTACACGTCATGGATTAAAGGGTTATATATCCTTTAGCAAACAATTGTCTTTCATATGTGCCCATCCATCAATATATTGCCAGGTAGTTCTTCATACATTGATTACAAACAGATTTTTCTATTTAAGTAGTTTCATCGGTAATCTGGGATGGCTTGATACACCTTTACCGGATTTACTTATATATTCCTATTTTATCATATTAATTTTAGTTTCTCTTATGGATAATAATAAAGATATAAAAATTCTTTTAAAAGATAAACTTATAATGACTGCAATATCAATGGTAAATCTGCTGGGAATTCTTACTATATTCTACCTGACCTGGACACCGGCAGGTGGAGAGATAATTCTCGGATGTCAGGGTCGATATTTTATTCCATCAGGCCCTCTTTTCTTTTTGTTATTTTATCATGATAAAAAAATATAAACCCTTTGTACCAGTTTTATATTCTATAATTATATTAACTATTACAGTTAATGTACTTATAAATAGATATTATTACAGAGATATAATCTATCCGGATTTATCTAAGCTTTTATCTATTAAATGTCTATCATCCAAAGCTATTTTTTCAATAGATATAATAAATAATCTCATAATCAAACAGCAAAGACAGACGTTAAATCTACATGGAGACTGTATTACCGTTACAGGATGGGCGGTAGATGGTAATAAAAAAACTGATGCAGGAGGAGTTTATATAGATATTGACGGCAGGCTATTCCCTGCTTTTTATGGACTGAATAGGCCTGATGTTGCAAAGGCTTTTAGTAATTCATCATACCAGTATTCAGGGTTTGAATGTGTAATTCCTGTTTCCAATCTCATAGAGGGGCAACATACTCTTTCTATAAAGATATTAACAAAAGACAGAAAAGCATATTATAACACAGAGCAAAAATTAATGTTTAATATAATGCCTGATCTGGCAGACCTTATGGTGTTACACAGTTCGACAAATTTTGCGATAGATATATTAAACGGCCTTACTGTAAATCAGGAAAAACAGCCTTTACAACTGCATGGAGACAGTATTACTGTTACAGGATGGGCGGTAGATGGTGATAAAAAAACTGATGCAGGAGGAGTTTATATAGATATTGACGGCAGATTATTCCCTGCTTCTTATGGACTGAATAGACCTGATGTTGCAAAGGCTTTTAATAATTCATCATACCAGTATTCAGGGTTTGAATCTATAATTCCTGTTTCCAATCTCATAGAGGAACAACATACTCTTTCTATAAAGATATTAACAAAAGACAGAAAAGCATATTATAACACAGAGAAAAAAGTAATTTTTAATATAATGCCTGATCTGGCAGGACTTATACTTTTACATACTTCAACTGATTTTGTAATAGATACATTAAACGGCCTTTCTGTAACTCAGGGAAAACAGCCTTTACAACTGCATGGAGACAGTATTATTGTTACGGGCTGGGCAGTAGATGGTTATATGAAAAATATTGCACGAGGAGTATATATAGATATTGACGGCAGATTATTCCCTGCTTCTTATGGACTGAATAGACCTGATGTTGCAAAGGCTTTTAATAATCCATTATATCAATATTCCGGATTCGAATGTGTTATTCCTGGATCCGCGCTCATAAAGGGACAGCATAGTCTTTCTATAAAAATATTAATAAAAAACCAGCCATTATATTACAGTTCCGAACAAAAAATAATTTTTAATATTTCACCAGATTGATATGTATTTTTCCTTAAATTTATGTTAAAGAAAGTAAATATTTATGGAAGTCAATAACGGAAACAATGATATACTTGTAATTATTCCTGCTTATAATGAAGAAAAAAATATTTCATTCATAATAGAACATATAATTAAAATGGGTTATAAAGTTCTGGTAGTAGATGATTGTTCTTCAGATAACACTGTATATATAGCACAAAAAGCTGGAGCTATAATTGTATCTCATTCAATCAATCTCCGCTATGGCGCTGCCATTCAAAGTGGATACAAATATGCATTATCAAGAGGATATAAATACGTGGTTCAAATAGATGCTGACGGACAGCATAATCCTGAAAATATTCCGGAACTGTTAGCTCCTGTTATAGAAAATAAAGCTGATCTTGTAATAGGTAGCAGGTTTCTTGGTAAATGTGATTATAAAATTCCATTTGTAAGGAACATTGGAATTAATATATTTTCTTTTTTAACATCTTTTATAATCAAACAAAAAATAACTGATCCTACAAGTGGTTATCAGGCTTTAAATGAAAAAGTAATGAAATATTATGTTACAGATTCATTTCCCCATGATTTTCCAGATGCAGACGTTATAATAAAAGCACATAAGAAGAACTTTAACATTATGGAAATCCCGGTCCATATGAGTGACAGAAAAAATGGATTTTCTATGCATGAACATTTTTTTCCTATTGGATATTACATATTCAAGATGTTTCTTTCAATTTTTATAGAATTATTAACCAGGAAAACGTAAAGGATTAATGAAAATTATGCCTGCAGTACAAAAAACATTTATTTTACTGATAATATTTCTGGTATTTGTAACAGTTATATATTTTATCAGAACGAAACAATTAAAGGAAGAGTATTCGTGGATATGGTTTTTACTAACCTTATCAATGCTAATAGTAATAATAAAACTGGATATTTTAATTAAAATCTGTAATATTTTAGAGATAAAAACCCCGGCCTTTCTGTGTATGTTTATAACAATTATATTCTTATTATTACTCTGCATTCAATATGCTATTGTAATATCCAGACATAAAACAGACATCAAAAATCTTGTTCAAAAAATTGCCTTGCTGGAGAATAAAATAGATGAAACTTATGATAATAAAAATACAAATGAATAAGTATGAAATGATTATACCTGGTTCTAAGATTTACGGAGGTTAACAAATTATTAACATATGTATGAAATTTCTGTGATAATGTCTATCTACAAAGAAAAAGAACATATACTGAAAAGATCCATAGAATCCATTCTAAATCAGAGCTTCCGGAATTTTGAATTTATTATCGTAATTGATAATCCGGATAATAAAGAAGCTATAGCATTAATAAAAAAATATGCCACTCAGGATAGTCGTATAAAATTACATATAAACGTCTGTAATAAAGGTATAGGAGCCAGTTTAAATAAAGGAATAAATCTATCACGCGGAAAATATATTGCCAGGCAGGATGCAGATGACGAATCTCTGCCGGAAAGGTTTGAGAAACAGATAAAAATCTTCAGGGAAAACCCTGACATTGATGTGGTAGGAACAGGACTTGAATATATAGATGAAAATGGACATACTATACTGGAGAGGTATTATAAAGAAAAAGTAATGAATCAAATCAAACGATACTCTCCCATGGCACATCCCACGGTATTAAATAAAAAAGAAATTTTCGAAAAATATGGCAATTATAATGAATATAATAATATTAAAGGTGTGGAAGATTATGACCTGTGGTGCATATGGTATTTAAAAGGTGTAAAATTTTATAATATTAAAGAAATACTTTACAAATATTATCAGAGCAGTGATAATGTAAAGAACAAACATACAAAACTGCAATTATGGAACACTATTAAAACAAAGTTTAAATATTGTTTACAATTACATTATGGAATTATAGATTATCTGTATCTTTTCTGTGAAATATGTGTTCTCCTCCTGCTACCAGATAAATTAATAACCGGATTATTTTATATTATTACAAGGGAATGCAGTAAATTTCAGATGAAAATCCACATGCAGAAACACCAGTAAAAATTAAAGAAACATCCGGATGGGAGGGAGTGGAATTAAAAATCTAAAAATAACCGTTATAACACCATCATTAAATCAGGGACATTTTATCGAACAAACCATTCAGAGCGTCTTAAGTCAAAATTATCCTGATTTGGAATATATCATAATAGATGGAGGATCAACAGATAATACACCTGATATTATTCAAAAATATAAAAATAAAATAACATATATCTCTGAAAAAG
>JBEHWP010000372.1:0-6461 GCA_040217665.1 Vulcanimicrobiota bacterium | reverse complement strand
ACTTACTACAAGTACCGCTCCGTCCATCTGGGCCGCTCCTGTTATCATGTTTTTAATATAATCTGCATGACCGGGACAGTCTACATGGGCGTAATGGCGTTTATCACTCTCATATTCTGCATGGAATATGGCTATCGTTATTCCTCTTTCTTTTTCTTCGGGAGCCATATCGATTTCATCTACATTCAGAGATTTTGCCTTTCCTACAGTAGACAGCACTTTTGTTATTGCTGCTGTAAGAGTGGTTTTACCATGATCTACATGTCCTATTGTTCCTACATTTACATGAGGTTTTGTCCTCTCAAATTTTTCCTTTGCCATCTATTTTTCCTCTCCTCTCGTTAATAACCTATTGATATAATCTTACTGGAAATTTCATATGGCACTTCATCATAATGATGAAATTCCATTGTATATGTTCCTCTGCCCTGTGTTTTGGAACGAAGAGCCGTTGCATATCCAAACATTTCAGAGAGAGGAACCATTGCCTCTACTGCTTTAGCATCTCCTGGAAGCTGCTCTATTTTTTCAACCTTACCTCTTCTGCTCCCCAGATCACCGATAATATCACCGATATTTTCTTCTCCTGCTACAATCTCAACCCTCATGGCAGGTTCCATAAGAACAGGATTTGCCTTAAGAAGACCGTCCTGCATGGCTATGGAAGCCGCTGCCTGATAGGCAATCTCTGTTGATTCTCCCGGGCGATATGTACCGTCTATAAGAGAACATTGTATATCTATAACAGGAAATCCCCATATACCTGCATCCATAGAAAGTTTCAAACCCTTTTCTATATAAGGAATATATTCCTTCGGAATTATTTCAGGGGAAACAAAATTTTCAAACTTAAAACCTTTGCCTCTTTCAAGAGGTGAAAATTTAATTACAACACGTCCATACTGACTTTTTCCGCCAGTCTGCTGACTGTATACACCTTCAGCCTCAAATTCAGTAGTAATGGCAACTTTATAGGAGACCTGAGGTTTACCTACATTGGCTTCTACTTTAAATTCCCTTAAAAGCCTGTCTACAATAATCTCAAGATGAAGTTCACCCATACCTGATATAATTGTCTGACCTGTTTCGTCATCAGTTTTAATCTTAAAAGATGGATCCTCTTCGGAGATTTTTGTAAGGGTCTGGGCGAGTTTTTCCTCGTCCTGAGTGGTTTTCGGTTCTATAGCTACATATATAACCGGTTCGGGGAATTGTATGGAATCAAGGATAATCCTGTTGTTCATATCACAGAGTGTATCCCCTGTAGAGGTCTTTCTGAAACCAACAACTGCAGCCAGATCACCGGGGCCGACCGATTGAATTTCTTCACGGCTGTCTGCCTGTAATCTCAGCAGTCTGTTAACTCTCTCCTTACAATCCCTGTTCACATTATAGACATATTTTCCTGTTTCTAAAATACCGGAATAAACCCTTATAAAGGTCAATCTGTCTACAAAGGGGTCTGATACGATTTTGTATGCCAGAGCCACTAAAGGTTCTGTTGCAACTGGTTTTCTACTGACAACCTGATTATTTTTCGGATTGACTCCTGAAACATCAGGCACCTCAAGAGGAGATGGAAGATAATCTACAATTGCATTTAATAAGAACTGGACGCCTTTATTTTTTAAAGAAGTACCGCAAAAAACAGGAATCAGATTATTTTTAATAGTTCCTTTCCTTATGGCTCCTGCAAGTTCTTCGGGAGAGATTTCCTCTTCATTGATGTATTTTGTCAGGAGTTCATCATTGCCTTCAGCAGCAGCTTCTATTAACTTTTCTCTCATAGTATTTGCTTTTTGCTGCATATCTTCAGGAACCGGAATTTCAGTAAATTCTGCTCCCAGTTCATCTATATAGGTATAAGCCCTGAGATTGATAAGATCTACTACCCCTTCGAAACTCTGCTCAAATCCTATTGGCAGTTGTAACGGAACAACTTTATCTCCAAAACGGCTTTTCATCTTGTCCAGTACAGCATAAAAATCTGCTCCTGTACGGTCCATTTTGTTAATATAAGCTATACGGGGGATATTATATCTTTCAGCCTGACGCCATACAGTTTCAGACTGAGGCTGCACACCACCGACAGCACAGAATATTACAATCAATCCGTCCAGAACGCGAAGACTTCTTTCTACCTCTACGGTAAAATCCACATGGCCCGGAGTATCGATTATATTAATCAAAAAGTCTTTCCATTCACAGGATACTACTGCAGAAGCGATAGTTATACCTCTTTCTCTTTCCTGAGGCAAAAAATCCGTAGTAGTAGTACCATCATCTACTTCACCGATACGATGAACTTTCCCTGTATAGAAAAGTACTCTCTCTGTAGTGGTAGTTTTACCTGCATCAATATGAGCAGCAAAACCTATATTCCTTATTTTTTCAAGCGCCATTTCCGGCCTGGTCCCTTTTTTAGACAAATCCGTTCAGTCCTTTACCACCTGTAATGAGCGAAAGCTTTGTTGGCTTCAGCCATTTTATAGGTATCTTCTTTCTTTTTTACAGATGCGCCAACACCTTTGGCGGCATCCATCAATTCATCAGACAATTTCTGGGTCATAGTTTTTCCCGGTCTATTCCTGGAATAACCTACGAGCCATCTCATGGCAAGACTCAATCTTCTCTCTGCCCTGATTTCGGAAGGTACCTGATAGGTTGCGCCTCCGACTCTTCTGGCTCTTACTTCCAGGACAGGTATAACATTTTCCATTGCCTGCTCAAAAACCTCAAGAGGATTCTTTTTGGTTTTTTCACCGATAATATCAAGAGCACCGTAAAATATCTTTTCTGCAGTACTCTTTTTGCCTTTTAACATAATTTTATTTATGAAACGGGTAACTACCTTACTATTATATATAGGATCAGGTATAATTTCCCTTTTTGGTACTGGTCCTTTTCTAGGCACAAATCTCCCTGCCTTTCTTTAAGCTAAATTCAAAAATTACTTTTTGGGTCTCTTTGTTCCGTATTTGGAACGTCCCTGTCGCCTGCTATCAACACCTGCCGTATCAAGGGTGCCTCTGATAATATGATAACGAATACCGGGAAGATCTTTTACTCTCCCGCCTCTCATCAAAATAACAGAGTGTTCCTGAAGGTTGTGTCCAATGCCGGGTATATAAGTGGTAACTTCTATGGTATTTGTAAGACGGACCCTTGCAACTTTTCTCAATGCAGAGTTAGGTTTCTTGGGTGTTACTGTCTTTACCTGCGTACAAACTCCTCTTTTTTGAGGATTACCTTTATCTGCCTGAAGCATTTTAAATTTAAGTGTGTTATAAGAATAACGCAATGCCGGAGCTTTAACTTTTTTATTGACAGATTTTCTTCCCTTACGAACTAACTGATTAATAGTTGACACTAATATCTACTGGCCGAACCATCTCAAACCAGTTTTTTTCACCTCCTCAAAATTTATTTTCTGTGTATCAAAAGTACTATTTTTTTACACATAGGCATATATTCTATCATTACTAATTGAACCTGTCAAGCATTTAGTACTTCTTAAAAAAAAATAAACTCGACTTTTGCAATCAGCCGGTAATCCAGGTTTTAGCAGAGGCAAAACCATAAATAGCTTACCGGCTTACCTCTGTTTAAGGATATTGCAAAACTCGAGCTTTGCATGTCAGCAATTCAGCAATTCAGCAATTCAGCACTTCAGCTGACATGCTGACATGCTGACATGCTGACATGCTAAATTACTATTCTTGAGTCACTTCTTCTACTTCAATATTTCCTTCATCTTCTATATCATCTGACATATTGTCATCGTTTTCTATTACCTCTTCTTTACGAAGAGGTTCTTCTTCTACAAAATCTTCTTCATCATCCAGTTCTTCATCAGGTTCTGCTATGTGTATTTTAATATTTCTGTATTTAGGCATACCTGTTCCTGCCGGTATAAGTTTGCCTATAATAACATTTTCCTTGAGTCCTATAAGAGGATCTACCTTACCCCTTATGGCTGCATCTGTAAGAACCCTTGTAGTTTCCTGGAAAGACGCGGCAGAAAGGAAACTGTCTGTAGCAAGAGAGGCTTTTGTTATACCGAGCAATACCGGTCTGGCCACAGCAGGCTGTTTTCTCTGTGATGTTACTCTCATATTTTCTTCCACAAAGAGAGAAGCATCTACAAGTTCTCCTGGAAGCAGATCCGTATCACCTGCTTCTTCAACCTTTACCTTTCTTAACATCTGCCTTACAATGACTTCTATATGTTTATCATTTATATCAACACCCTGCTGACGATATACAAACTGTACCTCTTCAACAAGATAATTCTGAACATCATCAACACCTTTAATTCTGAGTATATCATGAGGATTTGTAGGACCTTCCGTAAGGAGTGCACCTGCCTGTATAAATTCTCCGTTCTTAACCTTGAGACGGGCATTGAAAGGAGCATAATAGGTTTTGGCATCACCTGAAGCAGACTGAACTTCAATCCTCTTCATACCTTTTTCATCACTCAGTCTGACTACGCCGTCTATTTCAGATATAATGGCATGAACTCTCGGTTTCCTTGCTTCAAAAAGCTCTTCAACCCTCGGTAAACCCTGAATAATATCCGCCACAGCAGTTCCTCCGAGATGGAATGTTCTCAGTGTAAGCTGTGTGCCAGGTTCACCTATAGACTGAGCTGCAATAATACCGACAGTCTCACCGATTTCAACAAGCCTTCCTGTAGCAAGATTACGACCATAACATACCTGACATATACCATGTTTACAGCGGCATGACAGAATTGACCTTATAGGAACCTGGGTTATTTTAGCAGAAGTGATAAGTTCAAATTTATCTTCATCTATAAAGGTTCCCTTTGTAATAAGAACTTCTCCTGTTTCAGGGTGAACTATATCAAGAGCGGCAATTCTGCCGACAACTCTGTCAAAGAGGGGAACAATAACATTACCTTCAAACTCTCCCATCTGTTCTTCCTGTACGGCAGAGGTCAATATATAATTGTTAGTTCCACAGTCATACTCACGAATAATCACATCCTGGGCGACATCTACAAGTCTTCTTGTAAGATATCCTGAATCTGCCGTTCTGAGAGCCGTATCGGCAAGACCTTTTCTTGCACCGTGAGTGGATATAAAGAATTCCAGCACTGTAAGACCTTCACGGAGATTTGCCTTTATGGGGAGAGGTAAAATTCTTCCTGACGGGTCTGCCATAAGGCCTCTCATACCGCCAATCTGTCTCATCTGATCAATATTACCTCTGGCTCCAGATCTTACCATCATATATATAGGATTATGTTTTGACAGACAATCCATCATGGCATTCTTAACTTTTTCCGTAGTGTCACTCCAGATCTCTATTACTTTTTTATATTTCTCCTCATCTGTCATAAGACCACGGTTATAGAAACTATCAATCTCCCCTACTGCCTCTTCAGCTTTTGCCAGAATTACCTTTTTGGCAGGAGGTATGACTACATCTTCTACTGCAATGGTTGTAGCAGATATTGTAGCATATTTGAAACCAAGATCCTTTATATTATCAAGAAGCTGTGCAGTTTTTGCATTTCCATGCTTGCGATGACATCTTGCAACAAATCTTGACAGAGCTTTTTTATCCATAGTTTCATTTATAAACGGGAAATCTAATTCATCGGGAATAACTTCATTGAATATAACTCTTCCCGGAGTAGTTTTTATAACTTCCCCTTTATATTTGAGCTTTATTATAGCCTGAAGATGGACATATCCGTATGTATAGGCAAGTCTCACTTCCTCTGCGGAAGAGAATATCTTACCTTCTCCTTTTTGCCCTTCTTTATCAATAGTAAGATAGTTAATACCGAGAACCATATCCTGTGTCGGAGTAAGAACAGGATTTCCATAGGCAGGAAGTAAGATATTATTGGAAGAAAGCATCAATAATCTAGCCTCTGCCTGTGCTCCTGCCGATAACGGGAGATGGACAGCCATCTGATCACCGTCAAAATCTGCATTATAAGGAGTACATACAAGGGGATGAATCTGTATTGCCTTTCCTTCTATCAAAATCGGCTCAAAAGCCTGAATACCGAGTCTATGCAGGGTAGGAGCACGGTTTAACAGTACAGGATGTTCTTTAATAACCTCTTCCAGAATATCCCATACCTCTGGCCTTACCCTTTCAACCATACGTTTTGCACTTTTTATATTATGAACAAGTCCTTTATCTACCAGTCTTTTCATTACAAAAGGCTTAAATAATTCGAGAGCCATTTCTTTCGGAAGACCGCACTGATGCAGTTTCAGATGAGGGCCTACTATAATAACGGAACGTCCTGAATAATCCACTCTTTTCCCGAGCAGATTCTGACGGAAACGACCCTGTTTACCTTTCAGCATATCAGAAAGGGATTTTAAAGGACGGTTATTTGGACCTGCTACGGGTCTGCCTCTCCTTCCATTATCAATAAGAGCATCTACTGCTTCCTGAAGCATTCTTTTTTC
>JBEHWP010000371.1:0-6479 GCA_040217665.1 Vulcanimicrobiota bacterium | reverse complement strand
CCTGACGTGCATATTTTTCCTGGTTATTGCCACTTTTATCCTGGTAATTTAAAGAGTGTACATGGGGATCATATTTATCATAGATAAAATTAGGATTTTGCTTTTTTCCAAGTTCGTCCCATTTTCTATTGTCCAGTAATTTAACTTCCTCGTCGCTGGTGATTTCTCCACTTTCACGTTTTTTCATAAGTGACTGTCTGTATTCGGAAAGTCCTGCCGGTAAAGATGATCCCTGTTCGGGATTATATCCTTTAGCTTTTGCCCATGCTTCAAGATTTTGAGTCCTTTCGAACAAATCCCTTCCCTGGGAATCTTTCAGTCCATGATATCTATCTGACGTATTTCCAGTCCTGGCATATGTTTCCTCTGCCATAGTAGCATCCACCATATGGCCTAATTCATGAATTGTATTACGTTCCAGTGTATCTGCATCAAATTTTTCTCCAGTCTTGGTATTCATTCTGAAGAGTTCTATCTTTTTATCACTTGGATGAGTTGTTCCACCTATGCCATCAGGATTTTCAGATTTCATTTCCAGGGAAAATTTCGGCTTTAGATTATCAGGCAGGCGCATTGTTACCTGATACACACTATTCATTGCTTTTGTTTCTGCCTCATCAGCAGTATTTGTTCCATTATTTGACCATTTGATACCAAGTCCCTCAAGATTATTCTTAATATTTTCTTTGTTCATATAAGACATGTCGTTCTCTTCAGAGGTTTTTTCTCCTGTAATACCTTTTGCCTTTTCATACTGTTCTCTGAGATATTCTCTGGCAGCCATAGGATCAGAAGGCAGGTTATTGAACCTCTGTTCTCTGAGGGGTTCTGCCTTTGATGTGGAAAAATCTTCTCTGTCCTGATTGTAAAAGTCCGGGAAACGTACTTCTTCATTTGCACCGGTGCTCTGATCTTGCTGTCTGTTTTTAAATTGTTCCCGTCTCTTTACACCGGAAGCCGAATTATTCAGCCTGTTATTATAGCTGTTATTGGTTGAAGTATTTCCCAGGCTGTCATCTAACCTTTCATCTATTTGCTCGAAGTTATCTTCCCTGGCCTGTGTTTTAGTAGCCGGCTTTTGATTATCTTTCTTTTGTAACTTTGATTCCCTTATTCTGTCATAAGCTGAATTTGAACTGATTTCTCTCAAAATTAATCCCTCCTAAAAAATTAAATATTTATTCTGATGTTTTTTATATACATGTAATCTACAATTCCCTCGGTATAATATAGTGTAATTCATAACTTATTAGAATTTAAATAATTCGTGATGCGTAATGCGTAATGAGTTATTATCCCTTAGCATCACGCATCACGCTTTACGCATTACGAGGTTATTAATTATAGATTGTTATGAAATTAACTATAATTAATAATACACTCTAATTATAATATTCTGAATTTATCAAAAAAGTTCCCTTTTTTTTAATTTAAAAAAATTTTTTTTTCATTGATTTTTCCAGAAGCTTTTTCCCTCTGAAGAGGTACTTTTTAACCTGATTTTCTGTTATATTCATCATAGAGGCAATCTCTTTGTAATTCATATCTTCTATAAAACGAAGGAATATGGCAGTCTTATAAGGTTTTTTCAGTGTATTAATCATAGATTGAATAAATGTCTTATTTTCTATATTTCCATCCCATATAATCATATTATCTATATCTATTGCATCTATACTTATTTTGCTTTCCTGTGTCTCATTTTTTATATGTTTTATTGCTACATTGGTGGCAATCTTGCATATCCATGGGAAAAATGATCTGTCAAAAGAATAAGTATATAAGTATGTCCATACTCTGAGACAGGTTTCCTGCAGTAATTCCAGGCTTAAATCTATATCACCTGTCATATTGATTAAATGTTTCATCAGTGGTTTTCTGTAATGTTCTATGAGCACTTCAAAGGCCTCTTTATCTTCTTCTTTAAGGATTTTTTCTATAAGTTCTTTTTCGTCAAAAGGCTTATCTGCTGACACAGAACTTATGTATTCATATATTCCTCTCATATGTCTGTTAAGAAACTTTTCTGTAACAAGATGGAGCTTGATACGATTCTTCTCCTTACTGATATTAAAATATTCATCATGAAAAACGAGATATTCTACTTTAATACCTCTACTATGCATGGCTTTGATCATATGGTACGATGATTTGTCATTAAAAATTTTTTCCCTGAGACCATAGGCAATAAATACAGGAATCTTAATTTTTTCAAGATGATAAAAAGGAGAAGTGGATATAAGCAATTCTTTTTCCTTTTCAGGATCTCCTACTCTTTTAACAAGTTCTTTTCTCTGGCCCTGATGGTTATGAGGAACTGACTGGATAAAATTTAGAAGATCGCCGGGACAGCCCAGTGCTATTGCACAGCAGAAGAGTGTGGGAGTAAATACTGCTCCAGAAAGAGCGGCATAACCACCGTAACCGGCACCATAGATGGCAATTTTCTCCGGATCTGCAATTCCTTCTTTTATGGTACATTCTACTCCGTCTATAAGATCTTCCTGCATCTTTCGTCCCCATTCTTTGTTTCCTCTATTCAGGAAATCCTTTCCGTATCCTGTGGAACCTCTGTAATTGATCTGCAAACATACGTACCCCCGGTTTGCAAACCACTGTACATCAGGATTATATCCCCAGACATCACGCCACCATGGGCCGCCATGGACATATAATATTAAAGGTAAATTATTTCTTTTTTCCCCGGGAGGATATGTTATGTAACCGTGTATGGTCAGACCGTCTCTGGAAATAAAAGACATGTCTTTCATTTCAGACAGAGTATATTCTTTTAAAGATGGGTTCTGGCAAAAAAGGAGTGAACCTTTCTTTAAGATTCTGTTGTATATATAATAGGTTACAGGGCCATTATCCCTGTCAAAAGCTACTATCCATATTTCATCTCTGTCATCGCGGCTGACAACGGAAAAATCTCCGGAATCTATTTTTCTGATGGCCTCAAAATCTTTCTTTATTGTTTCATCTAAAAGGATCCATTCTTTTCTGTATTTATTAAAACATACTGCCTGTATCTCATATGTAAGAGGATGATATAAAAAATATTCACCTTCCCATATGTCATATTCCGGATTGGAGGCTATTACTTCACTTATACCTGTAGATATATCTATTTTTAGAACACGGCAGGTGTTGACACCGGTAGAATCTATCATATATATTTTCCTGTTATCTTTTGAAGTGCCGAGAATATAGTTTTGAAGGAGCCCTTCTTTATCAAAATCCAGCAGTTTTTTCCAGTTACCGTGCCCGTTCTCTCTGATTGATAATTCTTCTCCTGTGCCATCTCTTTCTGAAACCATTCCCAGTATTTGAAGATTACTGTCTATTACCCAGTATTTTACATTACCAGGGTTACCGGCCAGGAGTTTTTTTTCCCCCGATTGTATATCTATATGATAGAGATCATAATGGGTCTGATTATGTTTTTTTATTGAAATTATCATTTCATATGGAAAATCGCTGTTATATTTGACAAATCTGACTCTTGAATCTTTACAGGGAGTCAAGTTTTTACTTTCCATAGTTTCAGTATTTATTCTATACATGTTATAATTTATATAACCTTTTGTATCATGGAAATAAACAATATATCTGTCTGTGACCCACATATAACCGGTCATATCTTTCTTCTGAGAGCCAGTTAATACTTTAAAACCATTCTTTTTTAAACATGTAACAGGCCTGTCATCTTCTTTATCAATAGTTTTAACCCATAGATTCAATACATTGTTTACCTGAGCCATATAGGCTATTTTTTCCCCTGAAGGTGATATTTTGGGATTGCCTTTTACAGGATCACTGAAAAGTATTTCTCCCGGAATAAGTCTGTTTTCTGTCATTAATTTGCCCCTTTTTTTACAGGATAAAGATAATGTAAGATCATGTTACAATTGAAATAAACGTACAGGAATTTTTATTGTTACTGTTATAAAATTAATTTGCTATAAAAACAGATAGATTTTAAAAGATTATTATCAATGTGTCAATGGTAATTAGAGTCAGAAATTGAAAGAAAATAACGTCAGGTTGTTACCGGATACATATATACTTTCGTGACGCGTAACGGGTGACGCGAGTAAGGAGACTATTAATAAATTTTCATTCCTTATGGTCAGGTCAGCAAATAATTTAAAAAAATAAAAAAATGGAACTTTTTTTCTAAATCTGGAATAATATATTATAAAGGGATTATTCCGGGATGTTCCATCGCTTCAGATTCGACACCGCATATGCTATAATCTCTATAATAATTTTCAAAAGAATATGAAGGAATTATTTTATGAATATTTATGAATTTCTTAAATCAATGGAAGATTTTTCTGCTGAGAGAATAGATAAACAGGCTATATTAAATCATCTGAAAAATTTTAAAGATGAGTTTATTACTATGGCAGCAGAAAATAAATACGGCGAAAAATACGAAAAAGATATTATAGAAAAATCTATGGATGTGATTAATAATATATACATACTCCTGGAGGATGATAAACTCATCCCGGACGATGAACTAAAAATGCATATAGATACTCTTATAAAATTACATTTATCTCCCTGTGGTACAGCAACAGATTCGGAAGAGACAGATGCTTCTGAGAAAATTTCCTCTGAAGGTGAAAGAGATGATTTTATGGAGGATTTTTCTCTGTTTGATTCTGACGATTCATCAGAGGGAAATTCTTCTGAAGGTGAAAGAGATGATTTTATGAAGGATTTTTCTCTGTTTAATTCTGACAATTCATCAGAGGGAAATTCTTCTGAAGGTGAAAGAGATGATTTTATCAAGAATTTTTCTCTGTTTGCTTCTGACGTTTCTTCTGAAAAAGTTTCCTCTGAAGGTGAAACAGATACTTTAGAACTGGATATGGTAGAAGAACTTATAAAAAATGTTGCAAAATTTGCCTGTAAAGATGATTTTATAACGGAAAATTATATTAATATCAAAAAAAATGCTCTTCTTTTTCTTACAGATAGAACAGACAGGGAGAAGTTTGAAAAGATGTTAATGGATATAAAACACAGGGTGATAAAAACAAGAAAGGAATACGAAAAATCTTATCTCCTTGAAAATGAATGGACTGTAGAATCTGCGGCGGGAGACAGGCTTCTTATAGAAGGTATGAATGACTATGAAAAAGGACTTACGTTTCTTCAAGATAGTTTAGATGAAAAAAATGAAGAAAAAATTAAAGCAGCTATTGATATGATTTATGAGGCAAACAAAAAGCTTGTTCTTAACCAGTGTCTTGTAAAATATGTAGAAAACATTATATCTATGAGAGATAAAATGTCTCTCCTTAAAAGATTCCTGAAAGTTTGAAGCAGGAAAATATTTTTTCTACTTCAGTTGCAAGTTGCCGGGTATGAAATCAAATTTAAAGGTATAGGAATTTTCATTTTTTATGACGTAACATAAAGCTTTAGATAAAAATTATATACAGGCAGTTTATGTAAATAATTTAAATTTTTTTCCCTTCAGTAAAATTGAATTTATTCTGAAGATCTATAAATACGGTGAATCCCCATTCTTCTGTTTCTTCTCCATTTTTAACAGTACAGTCGATTGTTATATTTCTTCCTGCTACAACCTGTGAATAGGCATGATTGATTTTTTCTATGTTCATGTTTTTATATTCCTCTGTTATAGAGAAATATTCATTAAGAAATTTTACAGTATCAGTTACGTCTTTTTCGTCTATAGAAATTTCCACATAACCTCCGGGTATTGATATATTATCTTCAATAAGTGTTCCTTCTGTGAAATTGAAATTATTCTTTAAATCGATAAATACTATAAACTCCCATTTCTGATTTTTTCTCCCTTTTTGCCCTCTGCATATAAGTTTTATATTCCTTCCAGCCACAACCTGAGAGAAGGCTTTCTCAACTTCCGTAATTACAAGACCTTTATATGTTTCGTCTGTAATAAAACAGTCATGGAGATAGGCCACAGTATCGGATACAATTTGCTCTGTTACGGGGATTTCGCTATAGCCTCCTGCCATATGTTCCGACTGTGTCACAGTATCACCGGCGCTGCATCCTGCAGATATTATCAGTAAAAGAAAGAGACACATAAAAATTGTTTTCATATTTTTTACCTCCTCATAATTTCCATTTTATTCTATTCTATATCTGTCTTTCCCTTCTTTAAATTGCTCTGATAATTTTTTTGTTTTCTCCAGGCTCTGAACGTTGTAATTTATGATATTTTTAACTATAATCTATTGAGGTGAATATACATAATATATATAAGCTCCTGTAACGCGTTACGACTATAACCGGACCGGTGGAATATTTACCGTTATAAGCACTGAGTCCCGCAACAGGTAAATTGGTACCAAAAAAATATGGAACACGCTCCTGTCCCTGTCCGGGCTCTGGAGGAAAAGATATGCCGTATTAAAAGAGAGTTATAAATTATATAGACGCAAAATATTAACAGTCTGCAAAACCAGTTT
>JBEHWP010000370.1:0-6481 GCA_040217665.1 Vulcanimicrobiota bacterium | reverse complement strand
AAATAATATTCTATAACAGACTCTTCCTCTGCTAATTTTTCTTTTAACTCCTTTACCGTCAGATATATGAGAGAGTAATTAACCTTTAATTCCGGATATTTTTTTATTATTTCTTCACTTAGTATTTTATGTGTCTTTTTTATAAGTGTATATTTTGTCCATACCTCTGACATTATTTCTGTTTCCAGTTCTTCCTGATTTACAAGGAGATAATAAAGTTCTTTTATATCCTTTATCAGTTCTCTTTCTGTCTGAAATAATTCTTCTCTTTCTTTTTTGTTTTTATACTGTCTCCCTTTGGTTCTCTCCAGGGCTTTAGCTCTTTCTATAAGTGTAAAAGCTTCTTCATTCTGTCCTGTTTCCAGAAAATGATCTATAAAATATTCATATACTTTATTTTCTCTGTAATCGCCGGTTTTGTGGAAATCGTGTTCAATAATATGCAGAAGGGGAAACCAGAAATAATTTTCAATTTCTTCTATAGATTTCTGGCAATAACTTACCGTCTGACCGTATCTGTTCTGTTTCCTTGCAAGTCTTCCCATGTCAAAATTGATTTTCCATGACAGGTCGGGTCTGAAGATTTTTTGTGAAATTTCTTTTGCCTGTACCAGATATTCATAGGCTTTGTTGTAATCTCCATCTATTCTTTTCAGTCGTGCCAGTTGAAATAAAATATTGGTCTGATAATTTAAAAAACAGTATTTCTGACTCAAATCAAGGGCTGACTGGAATTCCTTCTGAGCAACATCTTTATGAGCAGATGAGAAAATTCCCGAATTTGTAATGGCCCTTACTATGCCTATCTCATACTCTATATCCTGAAATAATGAAACAGAATTTTTTATTTTTTCTATTCCTTCACTGTAATTATCCATACAACACATTGTATATCCCAGATACTCCAGCGTACAGCCATAGATTATTTTTAAATGTTTTGCTGTTTCATTATTCAAAATTTCTTCGAAATATTTTTTCGCTTTATTGTAATGTCCGGTAGATAGATAAATTTTTCCTAAATTATTCAATGTGCGGATTTCTCCAATAAGATTTCCCGTTTTTTTATATATACTCAGAGCTTCCTTGAATTGTTTTTTACTCTTTTTATTGTTGCCACATTTTTGATAGATTTCTCCTTTTGTCGATATAGCTTCTGCTATACCGGTAATAAGTCCCATTTCTGTATAAAGTTCCAGTGAAATATCTATATATTTACAGGCTTCATCAGTTTTACCTGTCATAAGATAAATCAATCCTGTAGAAAAGTAAGTATGAGCTTTTCTTCTCGGATAAAGAGAAAAATTTGCTTCTTTCAGATCTTCAGTGTAAAATCTGGAGGCTTCTCTGAGATAAAAGAGTGATTGATTTATTTTTCCTTTCAGATAAAGTGTGATGGCAAGATGAAAATTACTGGCACCTTCCATAGATTCTATGGGCACGCCGTCTGTTGCTATATTATAGGAATCCAGGAAGTGCTTATAAGCTTCATTTATTTTGCCCAGTTCAAGCTTTATTCTTCCTGCTGTAAGAAGGGTTTTCCATGATATAATTTTATTATTAATCTGTCCGGCAAGATGTAATGAACGTTCTATCAAATGTTCTGCCATGTCTATGTTACCTTTTATAAATTCCTGATAACTCAAATAGGTGAGGCTTTCGATAATATCTTCTGCTGTGTGTTCCTGTTCCGATAATCTTAATTTGTACTTTAAACAGGATTCTGCTTTAATGTATTTTCCCGTATCTTCATAAATTCTTCCTGCCGATTCCAGAAAGATACATAGCCATTTTATAGATTTATATTTGTACGCAATGGACATACCGTTTATATAAATATTTAAAGCAACAGATGGTGAGCCGAGAAAATCGCAGTTATTTCCTGCAAGTAAGAGATTTGAAAGTTTTTTCCCGTTGTCACTGAGATACTGTGTTTCCCTGGCAAGTTCACTGTAAATTTCCACGGCTTTATCCAGTTTTTTTTGATGAGTAAAAAGAGAAGCCATCAATTTTAAAACATTTAATTTTTCTTCTATATTAATCCCTTTGTTGCATTCTTCCAGAGCTTCTTTGAAATATTTTTCCGAAATGGAATATCCTTCCTGAGCCTTATGAAATTTACCCAGTTCTATAAGGACATGAATAACAGGTTTTCTTTCTCCGATTTTTCTTCTTATTTCCAGACTTTTTCTTAACATAAGCATTGCCTCTGAAAATCTTTTCCCTTTTACCAGGAGATTACCAGTAAAAAGATATGCTCCTCCGGCAGTTCTGTTCATTTTTCTAGGAGAGGCTTTTTCAATAATAGAGGAAAAAAATTTCACCCCTTTTTGATAATCTCCTGATTGGATGTAAATTTCTTTTATAAATTCCATGATCTCAGAAGCTTCATGATCATCGTGTCTGTATAAGATTATACTCAGAACTTTTTTAAAATATTTCAGTCCTTCCGTATAGTTGCCGAGCTGGTATGACAGCATGGCAAGTTCTTTTAGCTCTTCCTGAAGTATTTTTCGATTGACTACTGGTTTTGATATTATCTGCAGTTCCTCTTTTTTTTGTTCTCTCCCCAGAAAACCTTCAAGTAATTCAAATAATTTATCAGTTCCTTCTTCAGAATATTCATATATTATACCTGAACTGTACTGTATTTTGCCTATATAAGGGGCCATGTGAAATTCAGTAATGCCTCTGTCTGCATATTTAAGTGGTACAGGGCTGAAAGCATAACTTTCAGGTATGGACAGATCGGATTTTTTTCTGTCTTTATCAGGAGAATCATCTGTAAAAAATGATATAGAATCAATAGTTTCTCCCGTTTTCCATCTGACTATTCCCATTGAGAAGAGTATGGATAATTCTGTCTGCCAGTCTCCTATCTGCCTGAATATACTCAATGCTTCTCTGAAACATTTATAGGATCTTTCCAGAAGACCTGTATTCATTAATATTAAACCTCTGTAATAAAGGTTTTTTCCGAGAGCCTGTTTGAAATCGATTTCACGTCTTATCTCTAAAATCTGTCTGTAATAAAGGAAAGATTCTTTATAGTAGCCCATATTTTTTAATGCTCTTGCCTGACTGGCGAGAGATAATATCAGTTCATTGCTCATAGGATTTTTTATTTTTCTGCTTGCTTCCTGGAATTTAGACAGGCTTTCCTGTGTGTTTCCCAGGAGTTCTTCTATTAACCCAAGCCAGTTGAGGCTTCTTATCTCGATAGAATTGAGCCCCCTTTTTTTGCTATAATGACAGGCTTCTCTGAAATAAATTAAAGCCTTCTCATAATCATTCATGGTAAAATAAATCTCTCCTATATCAAGAATAATTGCAGCTATTTTTTCTTTTTCTTCTGTTTTTAAGTAGTATTCCCTTGCTTTTTTTAAAGCTTCAAGAGCTTCATTACAGTTGCCTTTATATATGTATATTTTACCTAATTGATAATAGCTGTCAGCTACTTTATCCCATTCTTTTAGAAATTTATGTATCCTGAGTCTTTCTTTTAACAGATTTTCCGCTCTTTTGAATTCTCCCAGACAATGATAGAAAGAAACCTGAAGATATGTACTGTGTACATTTAAATCTATTGTGTTTATAAGATCACTTACTTCCATGACCAGTTCCATTATCTCCAGAGCCTGAGGCCATTTACCTTTAATTAAAAAAACTGTCGTATAGAAATGAAGAATCCAGAAAAGATCTTCTGTAATTTCACTTTTATTTTTTCTCAGCAATCTTATCCTGTCAATTTGATTACTTGCAGAAGACAGTTCTTTTAGAAATTTTTCTATATTAGACAAATATTCTGTCCTTTCAATAGAAGATTTATATTCCGATTAATTCGACAAAATTAGATTTTTCCTTCCCTCCACCCTTCACATCAGGGCGTTTAATAAAATGCCCCTGCTCACTCTTCACCCTTCACCCTTTTATTTATACTCACTTCAGTATTCTTAATGTTTTTACAAAAAATTGTTATTTCCTTAATTGACCTGTTATGATAGTAATGATATAATTCTAAAGAAATAAATATAGAGATTTGGTGATAAACTTTAAATAGCCATGATAAATCAAGAAGATATTCTGTCTATCCAAGAGAAAAAGAAGAAGAAAAAGAAATTAAAAAATATCCATAGTAAATATAATATGTCAGATGAGTCACAGAAAAATGAACATGGAGATGGGACAATATCTCCAAAGAAAAAAAAGAAGAAAAAACGCCTCTCCTCTGAAGTGGGAGACTTATCTTTTGTAAAGGAAAAAACACATCTATCTCCCGACGGTAATGAAATATTATCCTGTAAAAAGAAAAAAAAGAAGAAAGTTTCTGCTGAAATCGATGTTCCTATAAAAAAGAAGAAAAAAAAGAAATTTTTTCCCGCCGAATCCGGTCATGTGACTTCTGTAAAGGAAGAAATGTCTGTATCTTCCGGGAATGAGAACATATCGTCTGTAAAAAAGAAGAAGAAAAAACTTATCTCCCGTGAAACTGCAGCAATTCCTTCTGTTAAAGAGGGAAAATCTATAGTTCCCACCGTTGAAGAACCGGTAAGGAAGAAAAAAAAGAAGAAAAAAACTGACTCTTCTGAATCTGTATATGGTGTTCTCAAAAAGAAGAAGAAAAAAAAGAAATCTGGATTTTCAATGAAATCAGAAGATGAAGTTTTTGATGATCTTATAATCCAGAGTAACAGAGAAGAATCTGAGGATTTTACGGGCGAGTCGGAAGATTTTTATAATCCTTTTTCCCGCAGGGAAGAAGAATCTTTCCCTATAGAACTTTTAGATGTCCTTGAAGAGGAAGATGAGCCGCCTCCTGAAATAGATGATGATCGTATTCCGAGAGCCGGCTTTTTTGGCGTAGCTCCTGAAACATCTGCTAAAGAAGAAATAGAAGAGGAACAATTGCCGCAATTTGTTCTGGACGTTACAGAACAGGAGGAGGAAAAAGTTCTTCTTCAACCTGAGAAAAATATAGAAGAACTGCTTAAAGAAAGCTACGGAGAAATAACTGATTTTATAGAAGTTTTACCGTCTGATGATCTCTGTGCTACTTTTAAACCTCCCGATGAAACATCTGATAAGAAACCTCATGAAGAGAATAATAAAAAAGTCGTTATTGTTAAAAAGAAGAAAAAAATCAAGAAATAAAGGTGTTGTAATATTTATTACAATTCATCAGGATAAATGTTAACAATTTATTAACAAAATACTATTGCTTTTTATTACGTTTTTCTTTATCCTATAAGTGATTGAATTTGATCTTACAAAATTTAAGATAAAATTATTAATTATTAAGGATGTGAATGTGCATGCAAATATCAAATCAAATGGGTCCTGTCAATAATTTAAAAGCTCCTACTACAAAACAGGTTGCTGCCAGAGAAGGTGGCATAGATTTAAATGCCCTTTCTGCTTTTATGGATAAAGATGCAGTATCTATAGGGCAGAACGATACTGATATACCTGAAAAACACTGGCACTTTCAGCTTGCAGAGCCTACTGTAGGCGATGTAATGAAAGGTGCAGGTGTTAAAGGTGGAGGTTCATCAGCTACGATAGGGATAATCCATACAAATGACGAACATGACCCCAAATTTGAGAAATTTGCCAGTGAAGCTGCAGTAATAAAAAGAAGAGAAAAAGTTTATGGAGATGAAAATTCCATTATAGTTAATACCGGTGATATTACATATGAATCCTGGAATGATAAACCGGGACCGCAGTTCTGGGGTCCTATACCTGATATATTCAAGGAAAGTGGTATGGAATTTTTCGTTCCCGGAAATCATGAATTCCAGCATGGAGGCAAATATCTTGAAGATAATTTACTTCCCAATCTTGATGCCCAGGTTTTACTCGGTAATATTACCTATAAATCAAGCGGTAAAGCTCTTGAACATACAAAACCATTTGTCATACAGGATATAAATGGTGTTAAAGTCGGTATTATAGGTCTCTGTACACCGAAAATGGCTACAAAAGCACATCCGAAGGTAGGATATGATGTAAGAGTAGATTCTATTCAGAGCGGAGCAGCAGAACTTGTCCCTGAAGCAAAAAAAGCCGGAGCCGAAGTTATTGTAATTCTTGCTCATGAAGGAATTAACAGGTGTGTTGATGCTGCTTCACATGTCCCCGGCATAGATGTTATAGTAGCAGGCCATGATCATCAGGAGCTTCAGGAACCAAAAGAAGTCAATAATCCTGACGGAAGAAAAACTCTTGTAGTGGAAGCTGCTTCCCATGGGAAATATGTAGGTGATTTAGCTCTTGAAGTAGACCCCCGAACCAAACAGGTTGTAGGTGTTGATTATAAATTGTTCCCCACCAGCAAAGGCGAGAAAGATCCTGATGTTCAGAATGTTATAAATAAATATCTTGGCAGCAGATAATAACGATAATTAAAAAAACAGGCGAACCTGAGTTCGCCTGTTTTATTTTTTGAAAGGAATTTTTTATATATGAAATGTTTGTTTTTTTC
>JBEHWP010000369.1:0-6488 GCA_040217665.1 Vulcanimicrobiota bacterium | reverse complement strand
TTTATATTTATGTCCTACAGAAAAAGCTACAAGACCGCCTTCAGGAAAAAATTTATATATAGAATCAACCAGAATCTGAGCCAGTTCATCCTGTCTTGTTTTAGCCCATTCCAGCCCCGTAGAATTACAGATAAGAAATGGTTCAGGTAATATGGCAGGCATCTTTAAATATTTCAAATTTCCATAGCCTCTGTCACCCTGTACCAGAACTTTAATACCGGTTCCTTTCCATTTTTTCAACTGAAACTGTTCGGAGACCCTGTTCATATAATATTCAGCCCATGTCCTTGTGAAATCAGACGATCCCGTTGTTATTAAAACCATTGTATAATTTGTATTGGGATCTCCGCCTGTAGAATTAAAATGCTGTTCCACATAACATATGGCACCATCTTCATTTGCTTTCTCTTCCCTGTCTCTGTAATCACCTCTGTAGAATTTTACCTTATAAACAGGTTTTTTCTCAGGAGAAATCTCTTCTCCGAAGATTTTTAAAGGTATAGAAAAACATATTAAAATAATCATAGAGAGTAAAAAGATTCTTATATTCATAATTTATTATCTCCTTAAATCGTGACAGGTAGTGGAGCAAATTATTATGCACGGTTTAAAATAGCAATGGCATCCATTTCCACAATGGCTCCTTTAGGAAGTCGTGATACCTCAACACATACTCTGGCAGGTTTTGATACAGAAAAATATCTTTCATATACGTCATTCATTTCCTTAAAATTATTCATATCCGTAAGATACACTGTCGTTTTAACAACATTACCGGTACTGGAACCGGACGCATCAAGTAAAGCTATTAAATTTTTCAATACCTGTTCCGTAGCTTCATCTATTCCTTTATTAACCATCTCCCCTGTCACAGGGTTAAGAGGAATCTGGCCTGAACAAAATACAAAATTTCCTGCCACAACTGCCTGTGAATAAGGCCCTATTGCAACAGGTGCCTTATCTGTTGAGACATGTCTGAACTCCATAACATTCACTTCCTTTATTAAAAGGTTTATTTATTGATCTGAGATATATTATACCCATAACAGTAATAATCCATATTATAACACAGTTAACGAAAAAAATAATCTACTTCCAGCAGTCATTGAAATAAATTAATAATTCTGATAAAATCCTTTATATAAAAAAGAGGTGATGTATCCTGGAAAGAGTCGAAATAGGAAAGAGAATAAAAGAAAATTACGAAGTAAGATATAAATTTAAATTACTCAGAAGAACACCTGTCATTATAAGGCTTGACGGGAACTGTTTCCACACACTGACAAAAGACTGCAAGAAACCATTCGACATAAACATTTCCCGGACTATGGAAGAAACTGCAAGATATCTGTGCGGAGAGATACAGGGAGCCAGATGTGCCTATGTGCAATCAGATGAAATCTCTATTCTTCTTACAGATTTTGAACAACTGGATACAACTGCATGGTTTGATTATTCGATTCAAAAAATGACATCCATTTCTGCAGGAAAAGCTTCCGTATTTTTCACAAAATATTACGGTAAAGACGGTATATTTGACGCAAGAGTATTCAATATACCGGGAGAGGAAGTATGTAATTATTTCATATGGCGTCAGGTTGACTGGGAAAGAAATTCTCTTATGATGTATGCCCTTTCACTTTACCCTCATGAAGAACTTCAGAAAAAAAGCAAATCTTCACTTCATGAACTTATCCACCGGAAGGGCCATAACTGGGCAACCCTGGAGGACAGATGGAAAAATGGTATATTCATAGAAAAAGGAGAAGATAAATGGATTACCTCTGACAGATGTCCTTCCTTCAGGACAGAAAGAGACAGAATAGAAAAATTTATATGTGTGAAGGGTGAAGGTTGATGAGTGTTATCTCCATTCACCCTTCACTCTTCACTTTTCACCTTTTATCACTTCATATTCCTTTGCCAGAGCTATGGCAGGTATAATTCTCAGTAAATTGACGAGTAAACTCAAAAAAGCTATATACTGCAGGGGGCAGTTCTTTAACATTATAATCAGCAGACTTGTCAGTCCGTCTCCGAGACGAAAAATAAAAGTATCTACTATAGCTTTTGCCTGATATTTAAAATCTCTGTCTTTAGGAATAAATAGCATTTCCTTTGATGCCCTGTTAAAAGAATATTCACTGCTGTAACGACCTGCAAAACAGAACCGTCCGGAAGGCAGAGTCTGAGAACATGTTAAGAGGAATGAGCCTGTCAGATCTATAAGAGGTGATATTAAAAGGGTTGCTTTAAGACCGAAGCGATTTACTACAGGTCTTACAAGAAGAAGCTGAAAAAACAACCCCAGACAGTTTATAAGTATATAAATATTTGCCCAGAATTCTGCTCTTGCCGCCTGTTCCGAAATACTGTTTTTAACTATAACGTTCATCTGATATCCAAGCATTGTTCCACCTGATGTTGTAAGGAACATAGCCAGTATCATCCATCTCAAATAGGATGAAGTGAATATCATGCTAAAACCACTCGTTTTCATCACAGGTCTGTCAGGAGTTTCCATAATAATATCATCTGTTCTCTTATATGGTATAAGAAGGCACATAAAAATCAAAGTAACAAAAAGAAGAAGAGCGGATATAAAAAGAAGGTTAGCAATCTGCATTTTTGAAGCAAGCATGGATGTTATCCAGCTTCCCAGCAGTCCTCCTACAGTTCCTCCTGCAGTAACAGAACCGAAACAATTCTTCGATTCCTCTATACTGAAAACTTCATTTACAAAGGACCAGAACATAGTGATACTGAATAAATTATAAATTCCAACAAATAAACTGTAGAGCACTATACATACATATTTACCGGACTGTACTCCTGCAAAAGGTATGTCCATAGAAGGCCATGTTCTATTTAATAAAAATGGAAATACACAGAGACCAGCCCCAAAAAAAAGTGTCATAAAGAGAATCAATCTGGAAGAAGAAAGAACTCTGGCAAGAAAATCATATATATAATTAACAAGTAATATAACTACCATTGTAATTATAAGAAGATAGGGGTAGGTTTGATAGGGCAGTTCATTTATAAAGGTATCTCTGATAGGTTTTATGATATAATAACCTGTCATCAAAATAAAAATCCATAGAAAAGACAGGATTGTAATCGTTCTTTCTCTCGAAATATCCATGTATAGTCCTCTATTTCATATGTTCTATCAAGATCTTAATACCTATGACAAATAATATTATACCTCCCATGACACTTACCCTTTTACCGAACAGTAAGCCCGCACTTTTGCCGATGATCATGCCGAATAATGTCATCACAGATGCAACAATTCCTATGATAATAGCAGGAAACCATATGGAAACACGAAGAAGGGCAAGACTGAAGCCTACTGCAAGGGCATCTATGCTTGTAGCAACGGAAAGCACAACAAGCGTTACACCTCTTGTAGGGTCATTATTATTTTCTTCCTCTTCTTTCTGAAAAGCTTCATGTATCATTTTACCACCTATAAAAGCAAGAAGCAGAAAAGCAATCCAGTGATCATAGTCCTGAATGAATTTCTGAACACTCAGTCCTGCCAGCCATCCTATGACAGGCATAAGAAACTGAAATAATCCGAAATGAAAACTCAAACGAAAAAATTGCCGGAAAGTTACTTTTTTTAGAACAATACCTGTACTTACAGCCACTGCAAAAGCATCCATAGCAAGAGCAAGGGCAAGAAAAAATATAGAAATTAAATCCAAAATAATATCCTCAGTTTATGTGATAATCCATAATTACGCATCACGCATCACGCATTACGATTTAGCTGTATATTCTATTCCGTCCAGACAAATCCTTTTTCTTATGCTCCGTTCCATCACAACACCTATATACGTAAGAGATTTTTTTTGATATAATATTATTATATTCATTTCTGAGAAAGAAAGGAAATAACTGCTAAAATCCGGAAAAATCATGAAAAACCAGGAAAAGAAAGTATTTGACCAGATAAATTTAATACTCAATCAGGAACAATCAAAAAAAGTAACATCTCATATAAGGGAATCGATAAAAGGAAACCTTTTCCCTGAAAAAAAGGATAATTCTTTTTTTATTTATAATGAAAATCTGATAAATCATATTGCAGGTGACCATATTTTATCTTTTTATCCGGAAAAAAGAGAACTGAAATTGAGTCTTCCCGACTTCTGGGTACTGAATTTCACATGTGGACAGGAAAAAAACTTTATAAATCTGACTTCGCCGAAAGGAAGAAAAATCAATGTTCACGCTTCACAGGCAAAAGATTTATTTATAAAATTCAACTGTACCTTCAGTTCAATAGCATTTGCTGCCGCTAAAACCTGTAATTCCCTTATGTTATTTGATATAAGAAACTTTAAGATAGAAAGAAATATATTCACTGCTTTTTCTTCTACTGATTTTAACCTGTACATCAATAAAGAAGTATATAAAAACAGTAATGATGGGAAACAACATAAAAGTATGGCGACGAAATTCATGGAACAGGCCATTGATTTACTTCCCGTTCCGGTACTTTCCATAGAAGTAGGGAGGAACCTTTTACCTTTTGTAGATCCGGGTTCAGGAGCAGAACTCCTGGAACGTATGAATGCAGTAAGAAAATTTATAGCTCTCGAAATGGGTATAATTATTCCGCCTGTAAATTTTAGAGATAACCTCCTCTTAGGACATAACAATTATGTAATAAAAGTTAAAGGCATAGAAGTCGGGAGAGGAGAAGTAATTCCTGACAGGCTTCTTGCAATAGGGCCGGAACATACATTAAAGACCCTTGAAGGCACAATATGTGCAGATCCTGTTTATTCTATGCCTGCAATATGGATTAAAGAAGATCAGAGAATTAAAGCTGAACCTGCATGTATGGTTTTTGACCCGGTAAATGTTATAGCAACACAAGTTACAGAGGTTACAAGAAACCATGCAGCAGAACTTATAGGCATCGATGAAGTTTTATCACTTCTGGAGAATTTAAAAAAGACCCATCCTGTTCTTGTAAGAGAAATATACCCTGAAAGACTTACCCTTGGAGAAATTCATAAAATACTTAAAAATCTGCTGAAAGAAAAGGTCTCTATAAGAAATTTACCGGAAATACTGGAAAGCCTCAACAATAATATGAGTGACACGAAAAATTCCGATCTCCTCACAGAATATATCAGGGAAAGCCTGTGTGATGTCATAACGAGAGAGTATATAATTGAGAAAAATATTATAACTGTTATGGTGCTGGATAAAAAAATAGAAGATATCATGTTAAGAGGAGGACATATTTCAGACTCCAATATATCTATAAACATGTCGCCTGCAATAAAGCAAAAAATCCTGGAACTTCTTCATGAAAGCTCAGTTTTTATGAGACAGAAAGGTTTTCATCCCATAATTATGTGCTCCCCATCTGTAAGACCTTTTTTAAGAAAACTTACAGACAGGGTGATGCCGGAACTGACAATACTTTCCGTTACCAATATAAGCAGAGGAATAAACATAAAATATCTCGATGTTATAAGCCTCTCTCATTTGCCGGTGTTAAGACTGGCAAGAAAAATTAAAAACTTATATAACTATATAATAACATCTATCATGGGAAAAAAAAATAGAAAACAGAACTATAGAGAAGAAAAGATAGAAAAGAAAATAAGTGATGAAGAAATAGCATCTCTTTCTCTCAAATCTGATATTACAGAAGAAGAAACACCGGATCTATTAAAAGAACATAATAATCATAAGACGTCTTCAATAAAGGAAGAACTCAATATCACAGAAGGCAGCCAGTCAATAATGGAACATCAGGTTGAAACATTAATATCCTGGCTTGAAATAGAAGTAAGCAAAAAAATAAAAAAAATAATCCATGAAACAGGAGTATCTTCTTACGAAGCCTTTATGGCTTTAAACGAAACAAAAGGCGATGTAGAAGAATCTATAAATATTATAAAAGCTTCCAGAGACGGAGAAGATGAAAACAGGGGCGAATATAAATATAATGACTACCACCATTTACTCTTTGAGCCGGAAATATGGCAGAAGATTGATTATGTAATGGAAGAAACCCTGTGTAATCTTTCGGAAGCATTCAAAACTCTCATAGAATTTCAGGAAGATGAAGAGGTAGCAGCAAAAGTAATAAAAGAGAGGAGACAGTAACTATAATAATCGTGACGGGTGGCCCGAAAAGAGACCTTCTATGAAATTTGCAGGCCTTCTAAATCTAATATTCTTTTTTCGTGCTCTTTCAATATATTCATAAGTAAATTATTGTTTGCCCTGTTCTCCCTGTTCATTTCACTCAGCAATTTAACTATAGTTTTAAAGCTCCTGCCCTGTTCCTGTTCGAATTTATCGAGTCTTTGTTCGAATTTATCGAGTCTTTGTTCAACTTTATCAAATCGTCCATTTAATAGAAGTAAATTATCATTTATACTTTTTAAAATATCTTCCATATTATAAGTCCTCCACCCATGCATAGATTAAATTATTTAGATAAACTGCTT
>JBEHWP010000368.1:0-6499 GCA_040217665.1 Vulcanimicrobiota bacterium | reverse complement strand
AAGACGGAAAAAACGCCGCCGTCACCGGGAACAGAAGGTGAAACTATGCCGGATATAGATAAAGAAATTATAAAATGCAAAGCTACTCTTAAGAAAAATATAAATAAGATAGATGATATTATAAAAAAATATGAAAAACTTTATAAAGAATGCCCTTCATACCCGCCACTATGCTGTGCTATAGGTTCTTCTTACATTAAAAAAGGCTTATTTATAGAAGGTGTAAAGGAATTTATGAAGACTATTGATATAAAAGCATTTGATGGTAAAGATAATTTCTTGAAAAATTTGAATGGATAAAGATGATTGGAAGGAACTTCAAATGCCTGATACACACAGGAGGTCTTTTGCCAGAAAGGTAAGAAGCAGTGAAGCAGTAGTTAACTCAGAGTGGCAAATTGTAGAGTATAGACTGGATGAATGCCCCGGTAGTTCTGAGAATGTATCTGTTTCTCCGGAGAAAATTCTTGAGATAAAAGAAGAAATTTCAGAGGAACTTCTTGAAGCACCTGAATTACCCGAATTTTACGGAGAAGACAGACTTGTAATTCTGCCGAGAGATCCTTTTACTTCCTATTGTTACTGGGAAATAACAGAACAAACAAAAGAAGAGACTATGAGAAAATCAGGATTTCATTTATCAGATAATCCCGGGTTATTGCTGAGGTTATACAGGCTATCCAGTGACATCCATTGTTTCGAAAAGGTTATTAATAGTGAAGCATATGAAACATGCAGTATGTATATAGATTATTCAGCTCCCTATAATCTTTTTTACGGGAAACTGGGATATTCAACAGTTAAAGGTGATTTTTTACCTCTTGTAACATCTTCTATACCTGATAAATTACCATTGAGTATATCATTAATTGACAGGCATGAGAAAGCCGGAGAAGGCTGGTTTGAAATAGAATTAAAAGAAGGAAAACAGCAATTAAGAGAAATAGCCCCGCCTCCTATACCTGTGCCTTTTGTATCTTTTGATTTACTTGTAACAAAACAGATTAAACCAGATGAGGCAGTTCAAAAGGAAACAATCCCTGCAGTAACTAAAAAAGAAAACATATATTACGAAAAAATTAAGACACGGGAAGATATTCATCCCGGTAAAATCAAAACTATTGAAAGAAGAAAAGACATTCAGGAGAGCAAAATAGAAACTGTTGAAAGAAGAAAAGGTATTGGGGAAATTAAAGAATATAAAGAAAAAATCTCATGGAAACCACTGGCATTGACAGGTGAACTTTCTCATGTACCGGAGAATATACCGGTGTTAATAGAAGATAAAGGTCTGGAGGGACAGGACAGGTTCAGGCTCGTACAGAAAATTCATAGAGAAGAAATACAATGGGAATTTGCAGATTTTTCGCCTGATATAAAGATGTTATTTCATGAAAAGCTGGAAAAAGAAGTGCCCCATCTTTACAAACTTGCCCGGAAAATTGACAGCCATCATACTATCTGGAAAATTCTGCAACTCCCTCCTCATATTAGAGACCTTTTCCAGGAAAGACTTATTGAAGAGAAACACCTTCCCTTCAGCAATTCGAGTTGTTGAGTCGTAAAAAATGAAAAGTGAAAAGTGAAAAGTGAAAAGTGAAAAATAAAAAATGAAAGGGATACTTACGGGTGACGCGTCACGAGAGCAGATATGTATTATTTATGCTCACCTCAATAAACTATAAACCTTAAACGTTCAACTCTCAACTTATTTAACGCATCACCCATCACCCATATAAGGAATAAACATTATGGAAAAAGGTTACTGGATGCTTGTACTTCATGCCCACCTTCCTTTTGTAAGGCACCCTGAATATAAGGATTCCTTCGAAGAAAGATGGCTCTATGAAGCCATAATAGAAACATATATCCCCCTGTTGCAGATGTTCGAAAGACTTGAAAGAGACAGAGTCCGTTTTCGTGTAACCATGTCTCTAACACCGCCTCTTGTTAACATGTTAAATGATATACTTCTTCGTACCAGATTTCAGTTGCATCTGGAAAAACTTATAGAGCTTACAGAAAAAGAACTTGTAAGAACAGAAAAAGAACCCGAATTTTATAACACAGCTATTATATATAATGAGCTGCTGAAAAGATTCCATAAAATTTATCTGGAAGATTATAAAAGGGATATTGTAGGAGCATTCAAGAATTTTCAGGACAGAGGAAATATTGAAATAATGACATGTGGCGCAACTCATGGCTTTTTTCCTCTTATAGGAATACACAGAGAATGCGTAAAAGCCCAGATAGAGGTAGCTGTAAACAACCACAAAATGACCATAGGGAGACCTCCCGGAGGGATATGGCTTCCCGAATGCGGCTACAATCCCGGTGATGACGAAATACTCAAACATTATGGTATAAATTTTTTCTTTGTAGACTCTCATGGTCTTTTTTTCTCAAATCCCATTCCGCGCTACGGAACCTATGCTCCTGTTTATACTCCATGCGGGGTGGCAGTATTTGCAAGAGACATGGAATCTTCAAGGCAGGTATGGAGTTCAAAAGGAGGATATCCGGGCGATGTTGACTACAGGGAATTTTACAGAGATACAGGATATGATCTGCCGGAAGAATATATAAAACCTTATATACATGAAAGCGGTATAAGAATAAATACAGGAATAAAATATTACAGAGTAACAGGTGATACGGTAGAGCTTTCGGAAAAAAAGCCCTATAATTACTATAAAGCACTTGAAAAAGCCAGAATTCATGGAGAACATTTTGTAAAGACCAGAACGGAACAGATAGAATACTGGAGTAATAACCTCAAGATTCTACCTCTCGTCGTATCACCATATGATGCAGAACTCTACGGCCACTGGTGGTTTGAAGGCCCACATTTTCTTGAACATGTATTCAGAAACATGCAAAATCAGGGAAAAATTCTTCCTGTCACTGCAGTAGAATATCTGGAAAAACATCCCACTCATCAGGTTGCGGTACCGTCGAGTTCAAGCTGGGGACATAAGGGCTATAACGAGTACTGGCTCAATGAAACAAATGACTGGATATACAGACATCTTCACAGAGGGGCAGAAAAAATGATAGAACTTGCAAATATATACAGAAACGATACAATAGATGAAGTAAAAAGAAGGGCTCTTAACCAGTGTGCAAGAGAACTTCTCCTGGCTCAGAGCAGTGACTGGGCATTTATAATGAGAAGCGGCACAACCGTAGAATATGCTATCAAGCGCACAAGAGAACATTTAAGCAGATTATATCAGCTTTATGAAGAAATAAAAAATGGGAAGATCAATAATACACAGCTGGAGTTACTTGAGAAAAGAGATAATATATTTCCCGGTATAGATTACAGAGTTTATTGCAGTTAATTTTAACAAAGTTAAAATCAGGTTTTGGGTTTCAGATTTTGGATTTTTAATCTCCTTAACCAAGCACCCATAACCCATACTATTAAATTATGAAAAATAAACATATAGAATTATACAAACATATTAAAGTAGTTGTTATAGGCGGAGGGACAGGGCTGTCTACCCTGCTTCGGGGCCTGAAACATTATACGGAACATATAACTGCTATAGTAACAGTATCAGATGACGGAGGCAGTTCGGGGAGACTCAGAAAAGACATGGGTATAATTCCTCCCGGTGATATAAGAAACTGCCTTGTAGCTCTGTCTGCATCGGAATCACTCCTGGCAGATCTATTCCAATATCGTTTTCATAATGTAAAGGATCTGGAAGGGCATAACTTCGGCAATTTATTTCTGGTAGCATTATCAGAGGTAGCAGGTGATTTTGATAAAGCCATAAAAGAATGCAGTAAAGTTCTTGCCATAAAAGGGAAAGTTCTTCCTGCCACACTTGATACTGTAGTGCTTATGGCAGAAATGGAAGACAGGAGTATAATTGAAGGAGAAACGAATATTACTTCATCAAAAGGTATTATCAGAAAGGTTTTTTTGAAACCCCATAACCCCAAGCCACAGCATGAAGTCATAGAAGCTCTAAGAGAAGCCGATGCTATTATATTCGGTCCGGGCAGTCTTTATACGAGTGTCATACCAAATCTCCTGGTATCTGAAATATGTAACAATATAAAAACATCACAGGCCATAAAAATATATATATGTAATGTTATGACTCAGCCCGGCGAAACAGACGGGTTTACGGCAGGTGACCATATAAAAGCCATTTTTGCTCATACAGGCTATGCAATTTTTGATTATGTTCTTCTTAATAAAAAAATCCCAAATCAATTACTTGATAAATACCAGGCACAGGGAGCCTATCCTGTCGACCTGGATCTGAAGAATATTACAGGTCTCGGAGTTAATGTGATTACAGATGATCTTATAAGTGAAACTGATCTTGTAAGGCATAATTCTGATAAACTTGCAAGGGCTATTCTGGAACTGTCGGTTAAATCGTAACGCGTAACACGTAATGCATAATGGGTAATGCGTGTTTTACCGGTACCGGGCGACAACAGGGAGTCGCCCCTGCTCACTTTTCACTCTTCACGACATCCGGGTTTCCCCATTTTGTTACAAAAGTTCCGTCAGAAGAGAATTTCTGTATAATATGTTTTCCTTTGTTTACCAGATAAATATTTCCTGTGCCATCTACAGCTCCATCAGAGGGAGCAATAAAATTATCATCTATAAAGATATGTCTGTCCAGAGAAGATATAAAATTACCCCACAGGTCAAACTTCTGTATATTATCAAGCCAGTCATCTATCACATATACATATCCTGTCTGATCCAGTGTTACAGATACGGGATGTTTAAACTGACCTTTCCCTCTTCCCTTACTTCCCCAGCTTATAATAAAATTTCCATGACCATCAAATTTCTGTATAAGGCAATTTCCTGTATCAGCAACATAAATATTACCAAAACTATCAACAGTGATACCTCTGGGATAATTAAACTGACCCTTTTCCTCTCCGCACTGTCCCCATGCAGTTATAAAGTTACCGGAAAAATCAAATTTCTGAATACGATTATTTCCTGTATCAACTATATATATATTGTCTTCCTCTCCAACTGTAATATCACAGGGGCAGATAAATTCTCCTTCATTTTTCCCTTTTACTCCCCATTTCTTTACACTGCTCCCGGAAGAATCAAATTTCTCTACATAATTACATTCCATAATAAGGGTATAAACATGGCCCGTACTATCCACTGCAATAGAAGGAGGATAAATTGCTTCATTCTCTGTAATAATATGCCATTTACTTATAAAATTTCCATGCTCATCAAATTTCTGGATAATATTTCTTCTATCACTTACATAAATATTCCCTGACACATCAATAGCAATACTGTGAGGATAATGAATATCCCAGAAGGCAGATGACTGATGTGAAAAAGCGGAAGAAGAAGACGGGGATTGAACATTATCCGGTATTAAAGCCTGATTTATTTCCATGCACACTTCCAGATCTTTTTTCATATCAAGAACTGTCTGATATCTATTTTCCCTTTCCAGTTCCATAGCTTTTAATATACACTGTTCTAGTATTGATGTTACCCCTGAATTAAATTTTTTCATAGAAGGCAGGGGAGCTTTATTAATAAGCCTGTCTATAGACACAGGACATTTCTGTTTTGTAAGAAGAACATACATAGTAGCTCCGAGTGAATATATATCACTCCTTGGATCTGTGCCGGATGTACCATATTGTTCGGGAGGACAGAAAGCCAGGGTTCCGGTACCTCTTATTATAGTCCCTGTCTGTGAAGCAGGATTAAAAATCTTTGCAATACCGAAATCTATAAGTTTTATTGTATTATCATCAGTAACCATAATATTTTCAGGCTTCAAATCGCGAAATATTATAGGATGAGGTTTCTGATTATGAAGATAATCCAGAACATTACAGAGCTGTATGGTACAGGAAAGTACTTTTTCTACAGGTAAAAACCCGATATTTTCTCTATCAACTTCGCCAAGGGTTTTACCTTTTATAAATTCCATAACAAGAAAATAAGAACCACTGTCTTCAAAAAAATCTATAACCTTAGGAAGATTTATATGATCAAGTCTGGCCAGCATTTTTGCTTCTACATTAAACTGTTCTATTGCTCTCAATTTTTCCTTCTGACTGTCTGAGTCGGAACCAAACAGATCAAGTAATTGTTTAACAGCCCATTCTGTACCCAGATTGACATGTGTTGCAAGATATACTGCTCCCATACCACCATGACCGAGAATTTTATTTATTACGTATCTGCCGTTTAAAACTGTACCGGGATTGAAAAACAAATGACCTCATCTCCTTATAAGTCGTAACGGGTAACATGTGACAATTCTCATATAAATCCCAGAAATCTCAGTACCGCTCCAGATAAGTTCATACCCATTTCTAAAACCTGTCCCTGACCGGACTCTTCCGGAAAAGATATGATCCTGTTGTGTGGTAAACCGATTTTACAGACTGTTAATATTTTGCGTCTATATAATTTACAACTCTCTTTTAATACGGCATATCTTTTCCTCCAGAGCCCGGCCAG
>JBEHWP010000367.1:0-6502 GCA_040217665.1 Vulcanimicrobiota bacterium | reverse complement strand
AGCTTCCTTTTTCTTCTTTCTTTTTAGGTTTTACTGTTTCTTCCTTTGCATTATCTGCTGTTTCTTCTTCTTTTTTACGCTTTACCGTCATTGAATGTCTTATATAACATCTACTGCACTGTATGTTTTCATGTTCTATTTTTTTACATTCTTCACAGAGAGGTATATTACAGACACTGCATTTAATCGATGTTTCCAGTTTATGTATCAAACATTTCAAATAGGACCCTCCCTTTTTTAAAATTCCCTATTTGTAATTCCAATATAGTTGTTGTTTTATAAAGTCTATAAATTGTTTCAACTATAATTTTTTATATATTCCCCAAAATTACCTCTTGTTATTATATCAAATTTACATTAAAATTTAAAGAAATATTTAGTAATCACAAAAGATTGTATTTAAAATGGAGGAATTATTGTGGAATTGAAAAAATTAAGACATTTTTCCGGAAGAAAGGGCCCTTTGTTATTTATTATTATGGATGGTGTCGGTATAGGTAAATCTGATGACAGCAATGCTGTTTTTCTTGCAAAAACTCCAAATCTGGATAAATTATTTACCGGTGAATTTAAGACACAACTCCGTGCTCATGGTAAGGCAGTCGGTCTTCCTTCTGACGGAGATATGGGAAACAGTGAAGTAGGCCATAATGCTCTCGGAGCAGGAAGAGTTTTTTCTCAGGGAGCCAAACTTGTTGATATGGCTATAGAAAGCGGTAGAATTTTTCAGACAGATATATGGAAACAGATTATGGAACAATCTCTTAAAGGAGGAACCCTTCATTTTATAGGGCTTTTATCGGATGGAAATGTTCATTCCCATATAAATCAACTGTTTGCCCTGATCAAAAAAGCTTCTGAAAGTGGTGTGAAAAGAGTGCGTATTCATCCTCTTCTGGATGGAAGAGATGTACATGAGAAATCTGCTCTTGAATATATAAGACCTCTGGAGAATTTGCTTGCATCATTAAACAACGGTGGTGTTGATTACAGAATTGCTTCAGGCGGCGGGAGAATGGTAACTACTATGGACAGATATAATGCTGACTGGAAAGTGGTTAAAAATGGATGGGATGCCCATGTACTGGGATATGGAAGACATTTTTCTTCTGCAGAAGAAGCTATTAGAACCTATTATGAAGAAGATCCGCACATGACGGATCAATATATGAATTCTTTTGTTATTGTAGAGAAAGGAAAACCTGTCGGTACCATAGAAGACGGTGATAGTGTAATATTCTTTAATTTCCGAGGAGACAGGGCCATAGAGATTTCCAGAGCTTTTGAGGAAACTGATTTCACAGAATTTGACAGGGAACGATATCCGAAAGTACTTTATGCAGGCATGATGGAATATGACGGAGACCTTCATATACCTGTCAATTATCTGGTTAATCCTCCTGAAATAGAGAGAACGGTAAGTCAGTATCTCTGTACTCAGGGGGTAAGTATGTTTGCTATTTCCGAAACACAGAAATACGGTCATGTCACCTATTTCTGGAATGGCAACCGTTCCGGTTATATAGACTCATCCCTTGAAACATATGTGGAAATACCTTCAGATAAAATACAGTTCGATAAGGCTCCTGCCATGAAAGCCAGAGAGATAACGGAAAAAACCGTGGAATTATTGAAAACAGGAAAATACAGGTTTGGAAGATTAAATTTTGCAAACGGTGATATGGTGGGACATACAGGTAATATGGAGGCTACCGTGACTGCAGTGGAAACAGTAGATGAATGTATAGGAAAACTTCTTTCTCTTATGAAAGAACTTGATGGCATAACTGTAATTACTGCCGATCATGGCAATTCAGACGAAATGTATACCATTGAAAAGGGTAAGAAAGTTCCGAAAACTTCTCATACACTCAATCCTGTACCTTTTATTATTGTTGATCCTCTTTATAAAGGGGAATATACTATGAGATATATTGAAAAACCGGGCCTTTCAAATGTGGCAGCAACAATCCTTAATCTTCTTGGATATGAGAAAGCAGACGATTATGACGAGTCTCTTATAGAGGTGAATGGTGAACAGTGATGCTTATACATCACTATTCACGCATTACGACAATTTTCTGCTCATTTTGAAGGATTTCTTCTTATTGCTTAGAATTATTTAAATTTATAAGCATGTCAGTATTACTGACCGTTACGCGTCATGCGTCACGAAAAATTTATTCTTTATGGTCACGTCACTTATTGACAGCTTAATAAACTTATCAGAAAGGAAGACTATATGAGACCAACAGCATTAATTTATTCGTCTCATGACCGATGCGAATATATTCACAGAGATTTGATTGTAGAACGTGCACTTCAGAGCTGGGATAATAAAACCCTTATGCATCTTCCCATGTCCCAGAAAACCCAGGGAAGCCAGGAATGGGATTTTGGAAATTTCCGATGGTATTACGAAAAATACAGACAATATGGACTGGATTTTTTCCCCTTTTACTGGAATGATAATCTCAGAAGAGAAGATGTAGATTTATTTTTTCATATGCTCTGGCATACACAGGTTGTTGTCCTCGGTGGCGGAAACAGTTCCCTTGGTCTGAGGAGATATAAAGAACTGGGACAGCTTTATTATAATGACGGAGACCTTTTCGAAAGGATACTCCATGAAAGACAGGACAGAGGACTTCTTACAGTAGGATTTTCTGCAGGAGCAGATCAACTGTGTGAGTATTTATCCAGTTCAATTGATTATGATCTGGAAGATCCTTACGGGTTTGGTCTGGCGAGAAATATTGTTACAACCCTTCATCATGAACCTGGCAGAGAAGAATCTCTTTATGACCTGGCCAGAAATCTTACCCATTGTATGGCCATCGGACTTCCCAATGATTCCGGAATAGGAGTGGATCAGGGTTTCCTGGAATCAGGCAATATCTGGCAGATTATCTGGTTTATAGAAGACTGTTCCTGGGATGTTCCTGCCCATCAGTGGCACATTAAAACAAGACAGGGTGTAAAAATATTGAGTTATTATCCTGATGGTCGCAGCTGGAGCTTTAACGGAGGAGATATGGTAGTAAGAATTATGCCTCCTGATAATAGCTGGCAGAATATTACCGTAATAACCAATCAGGGAGATTTTATAGATTACTGGACACAGCGCAGATCTCAGTACAGCAGTATAGAAGAGATTTTTTATCTCCACTAAAAAGTGAGTGGTGAGTAGTGAGTAAAAATCTACTCACCACTCACCACTCACGACTCTCTTATCTACTTTTATTGAAGAGGTAATTTGTTGATTCTGTCGAAATTTACGAAGAAATAATTAAAAAAGGGGGGCTTATATATGGCTCAGAAAAATCCTCATGTGATAATGGAAACAGATAAAGGTACCATGAAAATCGAACTGTTTGAACAGGATGCGCCGGGTACTGTTCAGAATTTTATTACTTTGATTGAGAAAGGTTTTTACGATGGTCTTACCTTTCACAGAGTAATAGATGATTTTATGATTCAGGGCGGTTGTCCCCATGGAACAGGTACAGGCGGTCCCGGTTATAAAATAAAATGTGAGATAAATCCCAATAAACATCTCAGAGGTTCTCTTTCTATGGCCCATGCAGGAAAAGATACAGGAGGAAGTCAATTCTTTATATGTCATTCTCCTCAACCTCATTTAGACGGTGTTCATACAGTATTTGGCCGCGTAATAGAAGGTCTTGATGTAGTAGATGCAATACGTAAAAGTGATAAGATGAAGAAACTGACAGTAGTAAGATAGTTATTGTGACGCGTCACGCGTGACGCGTCACGAATTTTTTATCAGCTGTTAACGGAATTTAATATATTGTGTATTGTTTCTCCCAGAACATTAAGATTGACCGGTTTGAATAAAATTTCTCTTATGCCGAAAGCGCTTACTCTGTCCAGGGTAATACTGTCGTTGAAACCTGTGCACAGAATTACCGGTATGCGAGGCTTTATTTTCACCGCTTCTCTGGCAAGATCTATACCTGTCATATGTGGCATAGTATAATCAGTTATAATGAGAGTAAATTTCTCCGGTTCAAGACGAAAAATCTCCAGAGCTTCTTTGCTATTTGTTTTCCCTGTAACTTCATATCCAAGGAGAATAAGCAGTTGATGTGTCAGATAAACAATGTCTTCTTCATCATCTACAATTAATATATGTCCTTTACCGGAAGGAGGAATATTTAAATCGCCTGTTGTTTTCTTCTTATCTCCTCCTTTTACTGCAGGTAAGTAAATGTCAAATGTGCTTCCTTTACCGATATTACTTGTAACTTCTATGAAGCCTTCGTAACTTTTTACAATCCCGTGAACTACGGAAAGTCCCAGGCCTGTTCCTTCTCCCTGTGGTTTTGTAGTAAAGAAAGGATCGAAAATTTTATCCAGAACCTCCTGTTCTATACCTTTTCCTGTATCTTTTACCGTTAATTTTATATATGAACCTGGAGCCAGATTGGACGTTCTTGTACTTTCAGTTATTTCTATTTCCGTAAGAATGATTTCCAGAGTTCCTCCTTTATCTTTCATAGCATAGGCGGCATTGGTAGACAGGTTCATTAATATTTGATGGATCTGTGTCGGATCTCCCAGTATTTTATCTGAAAAAACATCTATTTTATGTCTTATTTCAACAGTAGAAGGTAATGTTGCTCTGAGAAGTTTGATTACTTCTTTTATTACAGGTTTTATCTCTATAATCTGTTTTTCATGTTCACTCTGTCTGCTGAAGGTGAGAATCTGACTTACAAGATCTGCTGCTCTTCTGCTGGCTTTTAATATTTTCTGTAAATTATTTTTCAGCTTTCCTTCTTCTTTTACCAGAAATACAAGAGTCATCTCGGTATAACCCATTATGGCTGAAAGGATATTATTGAAATCATGTGCTATACCTCCTGCAAGTGTTCCTATGGCTTCCAGTTTCTGTGCCTGACGGAGCTGTTTTTCCATAAAAATGAGATTTTCCTCTGCTTTTTTTCTTTCTGTAATATCCATACGTGATATTACTGTACCGCCTTTTTTGCCTGCCAGAGGCGTTGCATTTAATAAAAGCCATATTGTTCTGGAAGGCAATTCACATTGATATTCACAGGAAAAATACATAGTTTCTCCTTTTATTACTGCACTTATTCCGTCGAGAGTTTTTAATTTGCCTGTATTGAATTCACCTGTTTCACTTTCCCATACCTTTATATAATGTTCACCAATATCAGATGAATTCTCTTCTTCTCCTTTTCTTTCTCTGGAAAATTTTTCCCATGCATCGTTTACAGATGTAATCAGTCCATTCCTGTCAAGCACTGCAATCTGAGAGGTTATAGAATTCATTACTGCCTTGTTTAATTCTTCCTGTGAGTCTTCAATGGATTTAAGCATTTCATTTATAGACTGGGCCAGTCCGCTGAATTCATCTGTTCCTGTCTCTGAAAGTCTGTCACTGAGATTACCTGTTTTACCTATTGTATTTACAGTCTGATTGAGCCTTATTAATCTCGACATAATCAGTTTATCCAGAATTATTATTGTAATACAACTGATTATTAAACCTGTTAGAAGAAAATAGACAAGAAAATATATTATACTGCCTTCACCATGTCTGTATATATCCCTTTTAGCTTCTACCTTTAATATGAGAACAGGTTTTTTATATATATCCCAGAGCAGTGTGTATCCTGCAATAATTTTATTATTCAATATTTGAATCCTTCCTGTTTTTTCATCCAGAAGATGTTTTACTATTTCCGGGGGAAGGTCCCTATCTTTCAGATTATATATTTTTACAGGTAAATTAATTTCTTTTTCTATAAGTTTCAATTCTTTAGAATTTAAATAACGGCCGACAATCAATGCACCTCTTATAGGACCTTTGTAATTACTTTTTACTATGGGCTGAGAAGCAATGAGGAGAGGACTCTTATTGAACAGAATAATTCCTTCTATATGACTTCTTATATCTTTATGTTCAGTCAGTATCCTGTAATTCTTTATTAGATCTTCAAAAAGTTTCTCTTTATGATGGAGCTCTTTTCCTTTTTCCAGATCAAAATATTTCCCATAAGCTACGTGGCCGGAGGTATCTGTAAAAATTATAATATTAATTTTTTGCATAATAAAAAAATCTGCTGTAAGATTTCTCTGGATATAAGTATTATTTTTATTACGAATAAAATTGTACGTATCATCCCATGGAGCCCATCCAGAAAGAAGAATGTTCAGGGATGACGCTTCATGGTCTATGGCATTTATAGTCCTGTATAAATGTTTTTTTGTATATTCTTTTTCCAGGTCGGAAAAACTCCTCAACAGTAATTCCCTTGATATAATATATAATATCCCTATGAGTATGATAAAGGTTATTATTATTATAAACAGGGCTTTTTTACGAAGATTCATCTTTACCTCAACATCTAATTAAAAGCCTGTCTTCATCTATAATAAAATTTTACTGTGGCAACAGGCATAAATATTTTTAAACCTATTATAATTCACCGGAATTTTTAAGTCAAACTAA
>JBEHWP010000366.1:0-6512 GCA_040217665.1 Vulcanimicrobiota bacterium | reverse complement strand
TATATTAACCCGGAAGCTGCCAGTGAAGGAAGGTTTTATTCTTCGGCATTTTTTATAAATGGCAATGTATCTATGACAAAGGAACTTTTATTTAAAGCCGGTATGTTTGATGAAGATTTTTCCGGTTATGGCTGGCTTGATCTTGAACTTGGTGTCAGATTAAAAAAAATAGGCGCTAGAGCTATAACAAATGAAAAAGCCTTTACCTATCATTACCAGAAGAGTATTGTTCTGGACGATCTGGCTGCGATCTATAAAAAAGAAGTGGAAAGAGGGCATATGGGAGTGCTGTTTTATTTAAAACATCCATGTTTAAAAGTTAAACTTGCTACAATGAATCCTCTGGTTATTTTTACCGGTTCTCTTCTTTATAAATTTGACTGGTTAAATCCTTTAAAAGGTGGTAAAATATTATCCTTCCTGTATAATCATAAATATTTTTTTAATCATGCAGTAAATCTTGTAGCTATGTCCTTTTATAGTTATGGTGTCAGAGAAGCTCTTATAAGAGTAAAACGTGATAATATTATTTAAAAGGTGTATAAATGATTATGAATCACCGCTTATTTATCGCTATTAACCTGGATGAAATGTTAAAAGAACAGCTTTCTATTATATTAGAAGAGTTCAGGAAAGAAGAGCCTTCTGTAAAATGGGTTGAAGCTCGTAATTTACATATTACACTTAAATTTCTTGGAGATACACCTGAAGAAAAAATTATAATTATCAAAAAAGCCTTGAAAGATATAAATTTTCCGTCTTTTTCAATTAAATTAAAAGATCCTGGATGTTTCCCGAATACAAAGGAACCAAAAATACTGTGGCTTGGTATTTCAGAAGGAAAAAATGATTTATTAAAATTAAACAGAGAAGTTGAAAATGTGATGAAAAAACAGGGGTTCTCTGAGGAAAATAAAGATTTTAAATGTCATATTACTCTGGGACGAGTGAAAAAATTTAAAAAAATTTATTCTTGTGAAAAATTTTTAACAAAAATCGAAGGAAAAGATTTTATAAAACAAAAAATAGAACAGATAGAATTGATAAAAAGTACTCTTTATCCGACAGGACCTGTATATGAAATATTAGAACAATATTCATTGAAAAAATAGCTTTTATGAAAAAATAAATTTTTAAAGAGAGGGGATTATATTATGGAAGAAGAAAAACAGAAAGCTCTTGACGCGACGTTACTTCAAATACAAAAGCGTTTCGGTAAAGGTTCTATAATGCAACTGGGGAAGACTGAAGCTCTTAATGTTGAAAGTATATCTACCGGTTCAATAGCTTTAGACAGAGCACTTGGTATAGGTGGAGTTCCCAGAGGAAGAATAATAGAGATTTATGGCCCGGAAGGTTCCGGAAAAACCACTATGGCATTACATATTATAGCTTCGGCTCAGAAAGAAGGAGGAACTGCAGCTTTTATAGATGTAGAGCACGCTCTTGACCCTGAATATTGTAAAAAACTTGGTGTTAAAACAGATGATCTTTATATCTCTCAGCCAAATACAGGTGAAGAAGCTCTGGAAATAGTGGAAATGTTAATCAGAAGTAATGCTATAGATGTAATAGTCCTTGATTCTATAGCGGCTCTTGTTCCCAAAGACGAAATAGAAGGTGAAATGGGGGATCCTCATATGGCTCTTCAGGCAAGACTCATGTCTCAGGCGTTGAGGAAACTTACGGGAGCTGTAAGTAAGTCAAAAGCTGTAGCTATTTTTATCAATCAGATAAGAATGAAAGTAGGCGTTTATTTTGGTAATCCGGAAACAACACCGGGCGGCAGGGCTATGAAGTTTTATTCTTCTGTACGTCTTGAGGTCAAGAGGGGAGAATCTATAAAAAAAGGTAATGATATAATAGGATCTTCTACTAAAATAAAAGTTGTTAAAAACAAAGTTGCTCCACCTTTTAAAGAAGTAGTGCTTGATATGATGTTCGGAGAAGGTATATCAAAAGAAGGTGAACTTGTAGATATAGGTGTTGAACAGGGGTTAATAGAAAAAAGTGGTTCATGGTATACCTATAAAGAGCAGAAAATCGGACAGGGTAAAGAAAATGTAAAGATGTACCTTGCAGAACACCGGGATGTTTTTGAAGAAATTGAAAAAGGAATCCGGGAGAAACTTAATCTTTTATCCGGTAAAAAGAAATCCGATAATATAGATGAAGAATAAGAAAAGTAAGTGAAATATCTCACAGATTCAATAAAGTCTTTACAAAAAATATTAATCGTGATAAAATTATTTACTTAAAAGTTCTTTACTTAAATAAAAGGTTTAATTTTTATAATAAGGAGGTGTACACCTGAGTTAATTAATTAATCAGGTGCCCAGCGATAGTAAATGTTATAATTGCTATAATCATATCATTATTAGCAGGAGGGCTAATAGTATATTTTTATCCTCAGGTAGGTTCCAGAGATAGAAAGAAACTTGAGCATGAAGAGAGAGAATCTATTAAAAGAGAATCCCAGAAAGAAGCTGAGGCCAGAAAAAAGGAAATTCTTCTGGAGGCCAGGGATGAAGCACATAGAATCAGAAGTGAGGCTGAAAAAGAAAGCCAATCCAGAAGGAGAGAATTACAGAAAGCCGAACAGAGATTAATTCGTAAAGAAGAGACTATTGATAAGAAAATCGAAGAACTGGAGAAAAGAGAAAAGAAGCTTAATCTCAGAGAAAGAGAAGCAGTTCGTCTGAAAGAAAGACTCCAGCAGCTTAATTCTCAACAGAGATCCAAGTTAGAACAAATATCTGATCTGACTACTAAAGAAGCCAAGGAACTTCTTATGAAGGAAATAGAAGAAGAGAGCAAGCAGGATGCTGCCCTTTCTGTTAAAAAAGTTATAGAAGAAACTAAAACACAGGCTGAAAGGGAAGCCCGAAAGGTCATAACTCTTGCCATTCAAAAATGTGCAGTAGATCAGGTAGGCGAATCAACTGTTTCAGTAGTACATTTACCGAATGATGAAATGAAGGGAAGAATTATAGGTAGAGAAGGTAGAAATATAAGAATGCTGGAAACCCTTACTGGTATTGATTTAATAATAGATGATACACCGGAAGCAGTTATATTATCTGGCTTTAATCCTATAAGAAGGGAAATTGCAAAGCTCACTCTGGAAAAACTTATAGTCGATGGTAGAATACACCCGGCAAGAATAGAAGAAATGTTCAATAAAGCAACCAAGGATATGGAAGTGAGGATAAGGGAAGAAGGTGAACAGGCTTCATTTGCAGCAGGTGTCAGCGGATTACATCCGGAACTTATCAATCTACTTGGAAAGTTAAAGTTCAGAACCAGTTACGGGCAGAATATACTGCACCATTCTATTGAAGTTGCATACCTGGCAGGGGCTATAGCAGCTGAATTGAAAGCAGACGTAAATATAGCCAAAAGAGCAGGGTTGTTACATGATATAGGAAAAGCTGTAGATCAGTCTGTAGAGGGACCTCATGCAATTATAGGATCAGAAATACTGGAGAGGTATAAAGAATCTCCAGCAGTAATCCATGCAGTTGCAGCCCATCATGAAGATATTGAACAGAATACAGTAGAAGCTGTACTCATACAATCATGTGATGCTATTTCTGCAGCCAGACCGGGGGCAAGAAGAGAAACATTAGAGAGTTATTTAAAACGTCTGGAAAAACTGGAAAAAATAGCAGATTCTTTTGTAGGAGTAAATAAATCCTATGCTATTCAGGCCGGTAGAGAAATCAGGATTATTGTTAAACCTGACGATGTTGATGATTACACAGCAGCCAAACTGGCGAAGAATGTTGTTAAGAAAATAGAAAAAGAATTAGAATATCCCGGACAAATAAAAGTTACTGTTATCCGGGAAATCAGAGCAATTGAATATGCTAAATAATTTATAAAGCGTTCAGCATATCAAAAAATTATAAATGCTGAACGCTTATAATTATTTATGTGTCTTCCTGCTCGGTAAATCGTTCAGGAGAAATACAATAGTTTTTTATCATATCCCGGGAAATTTTGTTCTGTTTTAATAGATTTTCTAATTCACCATCAATGGATTGCATTCCTTCCGCTCTGCTTCTTTCGATAATCATTGGTATTTGTGAAATATTTCCTTCTTTAATTGAAATTCTGACTTCAGTATTGGCCAGAAGTATCTCTGAAATCAAAGCTTTACCCTGTGATGATTTTTTATGTACTATAATTTGAGATATAACTGCAAGTAACGATTTAGATAGTTGCTGATATATTTTGTTATGCTCTGATTCCGGGAAAAGGCTTACTATTCGTTCCAGAGTTTTTACAGTACCTTTGGGATAAAATTCTGTTATTACGAGCATACCGGCTATAGAAGCTTTTAATAAAAGCTCTATACTATCTCTATCCTCTGGTTCACCGGTTACTATAACATCTACATCCTCTAAAAATGCCTGCTCTATGCCCTGTTTATACGAGGCTATATCTTTTCCTACTTCTTTATGAATGACAATGGATTTCTTTGTAGGATGTATAGCTTCTATAGTCTTCTCAAGAACAAGTATTTTACAGGTTCTTGTATTACTTATAAATTTGAGCAGAGCTCCTATTGTAGTTGTTTTTCCACTGTTAGGAGGACCGGATATTATAACCAGGCCCTGTTCATTTTTTGCTATATCTTTATATACTCTGGGAAGATTTAATTGATCTATAGAAAAACTTTTTGATGGTAATCTTTTAAATACACCTCCAATACCTCTGTTTTCTTTTCTTAAATTAGCTCTGAATTTACTTAATCCGGGTATTTCATTACAAAATTCTACACAATAGTTCTTTTCAAATTCATGAATTTTTTCTGATGGACAGTATTGATATAAAAGTTTTGCAGATTCTTCTACAGTAAGAGGTGGCAAATCTGTTACCAGAAGTTCACCATTATACCTGAAATAAGGTGGAAAACCCGGTGATATATGCAGGTTTACTACAGGTGGCGTTAAATCCATCATTATTTCAAATAAACTTTTTATATCATATTTATATTTCAGTTTTGTTTCAATAATTTGAAATCTTCCGACTTTTGTTTTTTTTGCTTTTAATACCTGTTCTTCTTCCAGATTAGTTATAATTTCCTCTTCTTCCAGGACTTTTGTCTCTTTTTTACCTCTTTTCCAGATACGTCCAAGCACTTTTTATTTACTCCTTCCTCATACAAATTCAGCTTTCCAGCATATTTTTATCTTTCAGTGAATTTAAAGCTACTTCAGTAGAAATTTTTCCTTCCTTTAATAGATTTACGATTGAATTATCAAAACTTTGCATTCCAAGCTCTGAATTTTCATTTATAATAGAACCTATCATATCTGTTTTTCCCTCTTTTATTAACTGTGGCAACTTAAACGTTTCAATAAATACTTCTATAGCCGGAATAAGTCCATTCCCTTCAATATTGGGAAGTAATTTTTGAGATATAATAACTTTTAAATTTGTTGTGAGTAAATCATGTATATATTCTTTATCCTGTTCCGGTATAATTCCTGTTAATTCTTCTATGGCCTGTATGGTATCACCTGTATTCATACATGCCACTACCAGTATTCCTTTTTCCGCTGCTATCAAAGCCTGTCTGAGCAGGTCCGGTTTATTAATTTCATAAATAAATACTACATCTATATCCTCTTTTAATACCGATGAAAGTGCTTCTGTAATATTCTTAAAATCGCAATTCATCAGACGCTGTCTGATTAAACATTTTTGAGGGCTATAGATATAATCAAAGTTATCTTCCAGTGTTATTATATGGGCATATCTATCCTGATTAATAGCCTGTATAATAGAGGCTATCGTAGTAGATTTACCTGAATATTTGAGCCCATTGATTATAATTAATCCCTGTTTATATGTCTTTATTAGAGAGTTTATTGCCAGAGGGAGATTCAATTCTTCAATAGACGGAACCAGTTTCTTAGAAGGTTTAAAAATAAAATCCCATCCATTTATTTGTTTATAAATTTTAACATTAAATTTATAATTATTACTTTCTTTTTCCAGATTAAAAAAAGTGTTAGCTGTTTTTTTCAAATAACATTCCTCTATTAAGGTTTCAGGTAAAATTTGTTTGAGAAGTAATGTATTTTTCTCATCAGTAATAATCTTAGAATTAATATGAATTATAGAAGATCTATTTAAGCGAATTAAAGGAGGAGAACCTGTTGATAAAGTAAGAGACAATCCTTTTTTATCTATTAATTCAATTAGAAAATTCCGTAATTCAATAAGAATTTCTTCTTTCTTTCTTTCTATTTCCTCAAGTTTTTCTCTGTTTTTTTCTATATCTTTTTCTACAGTCTCTTTTTTAACGCCTTCTTCGGTTTCTTTTATTTCCTCTTCTTTTATTTCCTCTTCTGCAGCTTCTTCTATTTCCTCTTCTTCAACCTCTTCTTCAGCTTCCTCTTCAACCTCTTCTTCTACTTCCTCTTCAACCTCTTCTTCAACCTCTTCTTCTACTTCCTCTTCAACCTCTTCTTCAATTTCTTCTTCTACTTCCTCTTCAA
>JBEHWP010000365.1:0-6514 GCA_040217665.1 Vulcanimicrobiota bacterium | reverse complement strand
ACTTGCTTCCTTTTTTTCAAGTTCTTCTCTTTCGTCTATCTTTTTTTCAACCAGTCTTATTTTCAGAAATTCTATTACATTACTGTGAAATTTCTGAAGAAACTTGAGCTCTCTGTCTTCTAAAACCTTGTTTTCCGTAGTAAATGTCTTTAATATGGAATCCTCTTCAGCCTGCCACCATATGTTTTTGGTAACAGGGAAGAATTGTTCCGCTTTTACATAAGGTAAATCTTGAAATCCCCGCATGGAAAAAGAACCTTTCAGGTTTTTACCCCATAAAACCCTGTCAAAAGATAAGATATTTTCCCCTTTCTTTACTTCTATTTCTTCATCGGGAACAAGTAATTTAAACTTTTTCTGTACCTGTTTTAGATAGACAATTCCCTTTGACAGAGTTTCCATCCATATATCAACATAAGCAGCCAGTAAATCCTTTTTACAGTCATTTATGTTAATCTTTAAAACCTTTGTACCTGTTTCTCCTACTGCAAGAATACCAAAATCTTCCACCGGTTGAAAACCAAAAAACACTCCGTCTTTTTCTATTGTACAGATATAATTTCTCGTGCCGATAATTTCGTTGTCTTTAAGATAAACTGAGTAAATATTAACTCTGTTTTCCCTGACAATCCAGGCATGGGACGGATCGTCTAACATGAAAGGGTTATTCCCGCCAAGTTCTATTAATTCGGTAAGTCGTGAGTCGTGAGTCGTGAGTTGAGGAATATCAGATACCTCTTTATCATTATTTTTTATTATGTTATTGTTATTTGTATCCATTTTGTGTCTCCATTATAATCGTGATGGGTGATGCGTAATGGTTGATGCGTAATGGGTGATGCATATTTTCACCAGTGGTTCGCCCCTGAGACTCACTTTTCACTCTTCACGACTCTAATACATTTTAATAAGTTTATTATAAGGCCCTTCAATATCTTTCAACTGTTCATGAGTTCCTCTCTGGACTACTTTGCCTCTTTCCAGCACGATAATCTCATCACAATCTCTTATGGTACTCAGTCTGTGTGCTATTATTATACAGGTACAGCCTCTTCTCCTCAGAGCTTTGTCTATATTTTCTTCCGTAACAGGATCCAGAGCACTTGTAGCTTCATCAAGTACCATTACTGTAGGATTGGATGCAAGAGCTCTGGCTATTTCAAGTCTCTGTGCCTGACCTCCGCTGAAATTTCTTCCTCCTTCTTCTACCATACTTTCATAACCTGCTTCTCTTGCCGTTATTTCATCGTGAATCGAAGCATCTTTTGCTGCCTGCACTATATTTGTTTCATTCATCATATTATCCCACATGGTAATATTTTCTCTTATTGTTCCTTCATATAGCATAATACTCTGGTCAACCATTGAAATACTGTTACTTATAACTTTTCTTGGTATTTCTTTTACAGCTTTTCCATCAAAGAAAATTTCTCCTGTCCATGGTTGATAGAGACCTGTAATCAATCTGCTTATAGTTGATTTCCCGCTTCCTGATGTACCTACCAGGGCAACTCTTGAACCGGCTTTCATATTAAGACTGAACTTTTCGATTAATGGAGGTTCAAGAGGGCTGTATCCAAAGGTTATATCTTTTAATTCTACTTTACCACGCAGTTTTCTGGCTATATCTTCTTCTGTGTCAACTTTTACCTTTTCACTTATACCGGGATCAGTCCTGTAACTCAATACATCATCAACTCTGGTCATATCTCCTTCTACTTCCTGAAGTGTAGAGCCGAGATTTACCAGTTTATTGACAGGATCCATGAAAAATCCCATTAAACTCTGATAGGCTACAAGGGCTCCGACTGTCATATGACCATTTATAACACACATACCTCCTATACCGAGAATGGCCAGTGTATTAAGAGAAGTAAGGAATGTTGGTATAACAGAGAGAAATTGTGTATATACATTTACCTTCTGTTCTGTGTTTGTTAATTTTGTAAGATATCCTGACCATCTTGTATAAAAATCAGCTTCAGTTCCGCTTGCTTTAAGAGTTTCAATCATGGTAAGTCCTGAAATTGATGTGCCGAGAAGTTTTCCTCTTTCCTGAAGGAGTTTTAGATTTCCATCTTTTCTCTGTCTGGATATAAGCTGCAGAAATACAATATTCAGCGAAGCAATGATTATGCCTATGATTGTAAGCGAAACATTGTAGCTGAAAAGTAGTATCAGATAAAAGAGAATCATGATAAGATTAAGTATATTCGTGGCCAGTTGCTTTGAAAGTAACTGGGCGAATCTATCGTTTATAGCAACCCTTGAACTTATATCACCGGCAAAACGCTGTGTGAAAAATTCGACAGGTAATCGGAGTATGTGCCAGAAAAATTTACTTGAAGTGCTCAGAGAAAGTTTTGTTTCCATCCTGAGCAAATAATATTGTTGAAACCATGTAAGCACTGCCCTGATAAACCCTGTTATAATCATTCCTGTAATCAGAGGCCATATAAAGTAATCCATCCTGTTTACAAGAATATTGTCAATGAACATTTTCGTAAATATTGGTATAACCATACCGGGTAAAACAAGGGCAAGTCCGGTAAATACAGCATACAGAAGACCTGTTTCGGAACCTTTCAGTCTTTCCAGTAATCCTTTATAAAGACTTCTTCTGGTCCCTCCTTTTATAAAGTCCTCCCCCGGTTCGAAGGTAAGAACAACACCTGTATAGGCTTCATTGAATTCCTGCAACGAAACTTTTCTTGGCCCTGTAGATGGATCATTTAAATATACACAGTTTTTTCCGAAACCTTCTACAACAAGAAAATGATTGAAATTCCAGAAGACTATTGCAGGAAGTTCTATGTCCTTCAGTTCTTCTGTTTCATATCTGTAACCCTTTGCTGTAAATCCATAGGTTCTGGCTGCTTTTAATATATTTGAAGCTTTACTTCCGTCTCTGGATATACCGCAATCTATTCGTAATTGTTCAAGTGGGATTATTCTGCCGTAATAAGCCAGTATAATGGCAAGGGATGCAGCACCGCATTCTACTGCTTCCATCTGAAGTACTGTAGGTGTTTTTATTCTTCCTTTCATAAACATATAATCTCCAGATTATTTAACAGAAGGAAATATTACAGATATTGGGCTTATCTGTTTTATTATGATCGATGCATCACATAGAGTACCGCTGGTTATCTTTAAATCCGGTTCCTTTCTGGATGACCACTGATAACCGCTTTTACTGAGCGGGTTACTCTGCAGTGATATCCTGGCCACAAACGTAGCCATAGTCCTGCCCATAAAATAGTCAGTCAGTTGTTCATTATCCAGAATAGCTGCAATACGTGTTCTGGTACTGGGATAATGACTTATATAGGTTATTTTTCCCCTTACGAAGCCAAAATCTTCCTTTTTTACCGTAGAAGGAGAAACCTGAACATCCATTCCTAACTGAATTGTCTTTGCATCATTATCTGATATAAATATGACAGCTTCAAGAGGGACATTCTCACGTTCCATTGTTGCTATTGTTGTACCTTTTTGTACGTAATCATCATTATTTATTCTTATACTTGTTATTATGCCTTTTTCAGGGCTTTTTATCTCAGAGTAAAAGGCTATTTCTTCTTCAACTGTTTTTATCTTTCTTTCCATCTCTTTTATTTGCTCACTGTTTTTTTTCTCTGTTTCTTTTTTATATTCTTCCAGTTCCTTTTTTGCGGAGATAAGTTCATATTCCATTTCAGGATTTACCACTCTGGCGAGGATCTGATTTTTTTCTACAATATCATTTAATTTTACCTCTACTTCTTTTACTATGCCGTCGTTCATAGCAACCATTTCACGGAGACCTCCCTGTGCAACAAGGATTCCTGAACCGCTTACTATTACAGGAAGATGAGCTGTAAATGCCCATATAAGAGATGTAATTATTATGAGCCCTGTAGCTAAAAGTGCTATCCACCCTTTTCTATCTGTAATGATTATGAGTTGATCTAACTGTTCCGGCGATGAAAGTTTGGCCAGAGCTTTCTCACGGAAAATAGTGTCCTGTGGCATATATATTCTCCTTTCCCGGATGTTGAGTTTATCTTTCTAAATTTTATATGAAAATGATGAAGTTTTATGCTTCACTGTCTATTCATTTTTATATTTGGTTGTAACCGATACGGTCATGCCTGTTAGTTAATTTTAACGAAAAATGAGAATCTGTTACTCCCGTCTCGCGTTATGATTCTCATATAAATTAATCAGGAAGTTTTATTTCGTTTCCTTCTGAGACACCTGTCAGTATTTCTATCATTACATCATCACTTATACCTGTTGTAACTTCCACATCTTTAAGGGTTTTCTTTTCCGATACAAGTGTTATATAATTTTTATTATCTTTCTTCCATACTGCCTGTACCGGTATCTGAAGAACATCTTTTCTTGTATCTACGAAGATATCTGCATCAACACTCATTCCCGGATATAATAATTCATAACGGGTTTTCCCGTGAGGTAATTCTTTTTCTGCAATTTTATCAAGTAATACTTTGATTTTTGTATTGAATGTCGGTATCTGCTGAACCTGAACTGCCTGTGGTGCCACATCGGTTATAAGTCCTTTGATATTGATCTGTTTATATGCCGCAGCATGTATTGTTACAGTCTGATTTTTCCTTATCTTTCCTACATCTGCTTCATCTATATTTGCTTCAGCATAAATTTCACCTAGATCTGCAATAGTCATCAACACAGTGCCTCCTGCAGTTGAGACCTGTGAGGCCACTACATCTCCTACGTTTACAGGTCTATTAATAATTATGCCGTTTACAGGAGAAGGTATTTTTGTCTTTGACAGATTATCAAAATCCTGTTTTCTCTGGGCTTCTGCTTTACTTAAATTTGCTTCCGAGTTTTTAATATCCGCTGCTTTCATACCTACCTGCTGATTGTTAACAATCTCCAGTTGCAGATTGGCCTCTGCTGTTTTTAAGTCTTTCATCGCAGTATCAACTGCTCTTTCTTTATCTGCAATATTATTTTTTGTCTGGTCTATTTGAGTCTGAAGATCTTTCTTTGCTTTTTCTACCTGGACCCTTGCAATAGCGATATCTTCTTCCCAGCTTCCTTCTACAGTTTTATCATAGTCTTCTTTTGCGCTTTCATAGGCAGCTTTTGCCTGAAGGTAGTCATTTTCCGCGCTGTCTACATCTTTTTTGGCTACATAGTATTTTTCATAAAGGGTTTTTTGTCTTTCAAATTGTATACTTTTATAGTTCATATCTGCTTCTCTGGACTGTACTGTTGCCAGTTTCTGTGCTATATCCTGTTTCCTTGAACCTGCAAGGGTTTTGTCCAGATTTTTTTGCTGTTGTTCCAGTGCTGTTTTATATTGTTCTATTTGAGCCTGTCCCAGTTTTTTCGCTTCTTCAATCTGCTGAATTGACTGATTGTAAGTTAATTTTGCTTTTTCCAGAGCAATTTTTTTTGTTTCTATTGTTACACCGTTATTATCTGCCGTATAATTTCTATCGAGTTCCGCTTTTTCCAGGAGAGCAATACTGCTTTTATATGCTGCATCTGATTGCAGGTAAGACTGTTTTTGCTGTTGGTCATCAATTATGGCAATTATAGTTCCTTTTGAAACGCTATCTCCTCTTTTATAGGGTAATGTGATGATTTTCCCTGATATTTCTGATTTTATGTCTATCTGAGTAGATGCTTTAATAGTACCTGTAGTATTCACAATAACTTCCATAGTGTCTTTTTTTACTTTAACTGTTTTCCAGTTTTTCATGGATTCTTTTTGTTTTTGCATACTATTGTACTTAGAAAAAGCACATAACCCGATTATTATTAGTATTATTATGATTATAATGTTTCTATATTTCTTCATGGCAGTTCCTCTCCTGTGGCTTTTTTGAATTTGGCGAGACTTATCTGATAATCATATCTGGCAGTTATTAAATTAATCACAGCTTTACTGTAGTCGTCCTGCCTGTTCAGTATATCCTGAAATGAGCCCACTCCGCTCGTATATTTTCCTTCTGCAAGTTCCATGTTAAATTTTGCCTGTTCTACCTGTATTTTATTCAGTTCTATTTTGGCCATATTTGTTTCGAGATCATTGTAAGCAGTTGTTACATCGGAAATTATTGTTCTCTTCTGTTTTTCTTTATCTGACTCATACTGGGCTCTTGTAGCTTCCGCACTTTCAACCTGTGCTTTAGTATTGAAGCCATCAAAAATAGGGAAGTTTACCTGGCCATAAACAGAATAATACTTATCAGGGCTGAGATACGAGTCAGTTGCATAATTATAACTTACGCCCAGTGTTACATTTGGTAATCTCTGAATTTTTGCTCCTGTTATTACTCTGTCCTGATATTCTATCTGGGCATTGTATTTTTTTATCTCAGGCCTCTGCTCAATGGCATCAGATAATGCCTGTTCCATTGAGGATTTCTTTTTCAATTCATAAATTTCTTCTGCAATATCTATATTTTTATCCACAGGCAGACCTGTGTCGATTTTAAGCTGAGCCATTTTATTTTTTATATCATTTTGAGCG
>JBEHWP010000364.1:0-6523 GCA_040217665.1 Vulcanimicrobiota bacterium | reverse complement strand
CAGAAGGAATAAAGCCTGATTTAATATTAATGGATATAAAATTGAAAGGTGAAATGGACGGAATTACTGCTGCAGAAAAAATATACTCTCATTTTGACATACCGGTAATATATTTGACGGCCTATTCAAGCAATTCTTTACTGGACAGAGTAAAACTGACAGGTTCCTACGGTTATATACTCAAACCTTTCAAGGAAAAAGAATTAATTTTTAATATAGAAATGGCTCTTTATAAACATAGAATGGAAAAGTCTCTGAAAGAAAGTGAAGAGAGGCTTAATCTGGCACTTTCCGAAACAGGACTGTGGGACTGGAATATAGAAACAGGAATGATTTATTTCAGCCGTGTTTATCACACAATGATCGGTTATGAACCGGATGAGATACCACCTTTTTATGATATGTGGAAAAATCTTATTCACCCCCGGGAGATAGAAAAATTTGAAAATATTATCAATGAAATTCTTAATAATAAAAAAGAACTTTATGAAATAGAATACAGAATAAAAACAAAAACAGGGGAATGGAAGTGGATTTTAAGCAGAGGGAAAGTAGTGGAAAGAAATGAGAAAAACAACCCTCTAAGAATGGTAGGAACTCATACAGATATTGCAGAGAAAAAGAAGAAAGAAGAAGAAAATAAAAAAATCGAAGAACGTATCAGATTTATACAGAGACATGAAAGCCTGGGTAAAATGGCAGGAGGTATTGCCCACGGATTTAATAATATTCTTGCAAGTATACTTGGCTATGCTGAAATAAGTATACTGGAAAGTCCTCCTGCTTCCTCTGTAATATATTATCTTAAAAAAATACAGAAAGCCACACATCGTGGTTCTGACATCACAAAACAGATGCTTTCCTATACGGGGCACGGGAAAGTCAACATGGAAGAAATAAATCTGCTGTCATTGATTGAAGAAATGCATCAATTTATAGAAATAAGTATATCAAATAAATGTATCTTTAAATATGAAATAGAAGAAAACCTTCCCGTCATTCAGGGAGATGCAGGACAGATAAGACAGGTCATAATAAATTTAATAATGAATGCCTCTGAAGCAATAGAGAATAACAGCGGAACGATTACGTTAAAAGCAGGCAAAATCTTATGTAATGAAACATATTTATGTAAAAATTACCCTGAAGAACATCTTTTACCGGGAACTTATATGTATCTGGACGTATCAGATACGGGATGCGGTATACCGGAAGAAATTCAAAGTAAAATATTCGATCCCTTCTTTACGACAAAATTTCTGGGAAGAGGTCTGGGACTTGCTGCAGTACACGGTATAATCCGTGTCCACAGAGGTGCCATAAAGGTTTTCAGTAAAATCGGAAGAGGAACAACAATGAGATTGCTCTTACCTGCCCTGAGATATGTACAGGAAAAAGAAAAGATAAAAGAATTAACCATGACGGAAGTTTATGCCGGCGGGAGAACTGTTCTTGTAATTGATGATTCAGAGGATATATGCACAGTGGCAGGTAAACTGCTGGGCAAGGCAGGTTTCACGGTAATGACTGCTTCCAATGGCCTGGAAGGACTGAAAATATTTCGTGCCAGTTGTGACGATATTTCTCTCATAATACTTGATGTAGCCATGCCTGTTATGAGCGGGGAGAAAGTCTTTAAAGAACTGAAACTCATAAAAAAAGAAGTACCTGTTATAATTACAAGCGGTTATAATGAATCTCACGCCATGAGCAGATTTGGTAAAACAGAAATTGCAGCTTTTATTCAAAAACCTTACAGAGGACAGGACTTAATAGAAATGGTGAATAATCTTGTCAGGAAACGTAATTAATAGCTGTCCCGTAATAGATTTCCTGTATCGATTATTCAGATTTCAGGTTATGGTTTACGGGGGCCCGCCAATCCCGTAAACCATAACCTTTAAAACCGGATTGTTTTTTTCAGGGGAACCTTAACAACATGAAACATTTTTTAAACTCAATTTAAAACCTTTACGATAAAACGTTTCTACATAATCGAGTGTCAATAAACCATAATGCTTTATTAATTCAGCTGTATCAGGAGATAACAGAAATTTAATTCCATCCTTTTCATAGAAAAGATCCTGTTCTGTTGACTCATCCAGAGCCAATCCCATTCTGGGCCCTCCTCAGCCGACACCCTGAAAAATTATGCGAAATTTTTTACCTGAGCTATGAGAAAGTTCTTCCTTTAATTTCTTAATGGCTATTTCAGTGATTGATAACATATTGTTCAGCCTCCTTTATTGAATTTTTATAGTACAGATATCCTTTTACATTTATAGATGCAAAAAAATAATAGAAGATTCAAAAAAATTTCCTTTGTATATGCAAAAATGCAAAAAGGATTCTGGATAAAAAAAGTAGAATGTAATTAAAAACTATCTGAAAAATAGTATTTATTTTATAGCCTTCCTGTAAGGCTCTGGAACAACAAAAATCAATATTACAGGAAACTACAAATTATGAATTATTTAGTGAGCAGTGTGTGGTGAGTAGTGAGGGGTTTTATACTCACTATTCACTACTCACTAAATATCGTAACAGGTAAAAGGGTATCCATAAAAAGCTTCTGCCTGGCAGGCTCTGGAGAAGAAAAATCAGTTTTTTATATAGGAATTAAAAATTAAATAAGGGTTAATTTATTGTCTGGAAAACAAATTATATAAGGCAAATGATTTTTTTTTCGTAAGAGCCTGTCAGGCAGAAGTTGATAAAATGGTTACGAACTTATCTGAAGCGGTAATAAGAACATTACAGAATGGAGAAAAACAATATGACAGCCTGGAAAATCAAGATTTCCCTATTTTTAAATTATTTTGTTTTTGCTATATTGCTCAATAGCGTCGGTACGGTTATATTACAGGTTCAAAGCCAATATGATGTGAGCAAAACTTCTGCAAGTATTCTTGAGGCCTGCAAGGATCTTTCCATAGCAATATTTTCCTTTATTATTGCTTCATATCTGCCAAGGTTAGGGTATAAAAAAGCTATGTTAATAGCTCTTGCTATAGTAACTGCAGCATGTGTTGTAATGCCCCTTGTGGGAGGTTTCACAATGACAAAGATTCTTTTTATCTGTGTTGGAATAAGCTTTGCCCTTATAAAAGTATCTGTTTATTCCACTGTCAGCCTTGTTACAAAAGACAGTCAGGAACATGCAAGTTTTATGAGTACTCTGGAAGGCATATTTCAAACAGGAGTACTGGTAGGTTACTGGATTTTCGGATTTTTTATATACAATAAATCATTTAGCTGGCTGGATACATACTGGCTTCTGGCCATAATGTCAGCTCTTGCCTTTATACTTCTCCTGACTACCAGCCTGGATGAAAGTTCCGTTGAAATCCAGGAAGCTACTATAATCGAAGATTTCCTGAATATGTTAAAACTTATTCGATTACCACTTGTGCTTGTTTTCATCTGCACTGCCTTTTGCTATGTATTTACAGAACAGGGCATTCAGTCATGGCTCCCTACCTTTAACAATGCAATATTACATATTCCTGAAGCTATGAGTGTCCAGATAACCAGTATCTTTGCAGGGGCAATAGCGCTGGGAAGGATTGCAGGAGGATATATAATGAAAAAAGTGGCATGGATTTACGTTCTTGCCACATCATTAATATGTTCTATTATAATTGTAATACTCGTTCTTCCCCTTTCAACAGGGATTCAACCCGGTTCTGTTACAGGCTGGAGTAATGCTCCACCGGTAGCATTTATATTGCCATTCATAGGATTTTTCCTGGCCCCTATTTATCCTACTCTCTGCTCCACTGTTTTAAGCAGGCTACCAAGAAAGAATCAAAGTGCCATGTCAGGTCTCATAGTGATTTTCTCGGCCATTGGAGGCACTATTGGCTCTATAACGACAGGGACACTGTTTGATATTATTGGAGGAGCAAAAGTATTTTACTGTTCTCTCGTACCTATGATTATTTTATTGATAATTATTTTTCCATATAAAAAAATTCAGGATAAATTCGACTAGGATTTTCTGGATTTATGGGATTTCCAGAATGGTAAATACGATTATTCTATTACCGGTAATCTTTAAAAGCTTATAGCTGACTGCTGATAGCTAATAATAATTTATTTTATAGTAAAGGAAAGAAAAAATGAATAAATATATTCAAACAGAAGGAGAATTATTTGAACTTGTTCAGTTAAGCCGTATATTTTCCGACTCTAAAACATTTGTAGATTCATATCCATCGAAAAAACCGGAAGAAATATTAAAGAAATTTCATAAGGAAAAGGATAAGGCTGATTTCAACCTGAAAAAATTTATAGAAAAATATTTCATTTTTCCTGAGAGTCATGAGAAAAAAATCAGGGCAGAATCCTCAATGAAAGAACATATAGAAACTCTATGGGATATTCTGTCAAGGGAAGCAGATAAAGAGATACCGTACAGTACACTCATAGGTCTGCCATTTCCTTATATAGTGCCGGGAGGCAGATTCAGGGAAATTTATTACTGGGACAGTTATTTCACTTCAGAAGGTCTTTCTGTAGCCGGAAAACTTGATAAAGTAGAACATATGATCAAAAATTTTGCATATCTTATAGACAAATACGGTCATATACCTAACGGTAACAGAAGCTATTACCTGGGTAGATCGCAGCCTCCTTTTTTCTGTTCTATGATTGAAATACCGGTTCGTTATAAAGGGATAGAGGCAATACTCCCCTATCTGGAAACCCTTGAAAAAGAATATATTTTCTGGATGGAAAAAAGAACTGTTCTTGTCGAAGAAGACAATAAATTAAACCGCTATATGGATGATAATAATGGGCCGAGAGAAGAATCTTACAGAGAAGATATAGAGATTTATAACAGTATAAATGATAAAGAAAAGGAAAATTTCTATAAAAATATAAGGGCTGCCTGTGAATCAGGATGGGATTTTTCTTCAAGATGGCTCCGGGATTATCGTAATTTATCTACTATAAGAACAACAGAAATTTTACCTGTAGATTTAAATTCAATACTTTATAATATGGAAATTAAATTATCTGAATGGTTTTCTTTTGAAGGTAACAATATTAAATCACAACAATATGCAGAACATGCCGAAAGAAGATTAAAATTAATCAATAAATATTTCTGGGACAGGGGAAAAGGGTTTTTCTTTGATTATTGTTATAAAGATAACAGCCATACAGACGTATGGTCTCTTGCAGGACTGTATCCTCTGTTCTTTAAAATTGCCACGGAAGAACATGCCGAAAAAATATCAAAGCATATTTCAGAGAAATTCCTCTATAAAGGAGGCCTTGTAACGACATTGAATGAAACAGGACAGCAATGGGATAAACCGAACGGCTGGGCACCTCTTCAATGGATTGCCGTAAAAGGTCTGGAATTATACGGATACAATGATCTGGCAGAAGAAATAGCAAAAAGGTTTGTAAATCTATCATACAGAGTTTTTGAAAAAACAGGTAAAATGATGGAAAAATATAATGTATGTGACATGAGCCTGGATGCAGGAGGAGGAGAATATCCCCTTCAGGACGGCTTCGGATGGACAAACGGAATAGTTGCTGCAATGGCAATGATGATTAATAGTAAAGGGTGGTGACCGGTTTCCGGCCACCCTTTACTATTCTCAATGAGGGTCTATACCTCTTGTAACAGGTATTCTTGTAGGAGGAGGTATTTCATAGCCAACTGTATAAACACCGAAATTTTTAATTCTGGCAAATTTATAAGCTCCTGAATTTTCTTCACCGGATTCTAATGACAGTTGTGACCATTTCTTTTTATTCCAGTAATATCCGTTTACACTGCCACAGGATGGGCATGGAAATTTTACAGTAATTTCTTTTAAAAATTGCAAATCTTCCGGATAAAATTCATATACTTCCCCTGAAAAACAGATATTCTCAGGAGCATTAGCAGGAGGTAATATTACCCTTATAGATATATTTACGGTTTCAGTAAGAGCACCGGGAGGAATAATAAGCTGTAATCCCGTATAACTGTAATCTACTGTACCGCCGTCAATGCCTATTCTGTCAGTTAACAGAGGAGGATCAGGTCTGGCTCCGCCGGGAGGAGCAGGAGTGAGTGCAGAACCGAAAGAAGGGGATAAAACAAAAGCACCTGCAAGAAGAGCAGCAGAATATGCTGCACCTTTAAGAAAATCTCTCCTGGAAGTAATCTGGGAAATGAACTTATCAATCATACTTCTCAGAGTGGACGAAGGAATGGATATGAGCATATTCTTATCAATCTGATTTAAAGAATCTTCATGTTCAAGAACGACTGCTCTATCATTTAAAAATTCTTCTCTGAACTGTTCATCAGCTGCAGCTTTCATAAGTATCTTTTCTACAGTATTATTAATGCCGGGAAGAATAGATTTTGTATTATCCGGCTGTCCTCCTACAATAGTAGTCTTGCTGAAAAGTTTATCCATTTCTACAAACACCCCTTTTATGTTAATAAGGAGCGAATAGTGAGCAGTGAATAATAAGTAATATCCCATTCTTTTCACTTTTCACTTTTCAC
>JBEHWP010000363.1:0-6533 GCA_040217665.1 Vulcanimicrobiota bacterium | reverse complement strand
AAAAAGCAGACCTTGTTGAAACATTGCCTGAAGACACTATGATGAATTCCTCTGAAAATCTTGAGCATTTTATTACCTGGGCCATGGAACATTATAACAGCAAACATTATGCAGTGGTTCTTATGGAACATGGCCATGCGTGGAAAGGTTTTCGCACTATGAATGCTTCCGAGATAGGGGATGCAATAAAGAAAGGTGTGGAAGAAGGCAATAAAATAACAGGTGATAATGATAAAATAGATCTTTTTTATCTTCAATCATGCCTTATGGGAAGCATAGAATCTGTAACTGCTCTGAAAGATAGTTCCGCCGTTCTTATTACTTCTGAAAATCCTGTTTATGCACTTTCCAACAGGGATTTTGATTTCATATTCGGAGAACTTCTTAAAAAAGATGAAGTATTTGACCCTTATAAATTTGCTTTTTCTATAGTAGAGAACTATAAAAATAAAAATAAAGATAATGGCCAAAAAATTGAAGTATTTAAAAAAGATGAAAAATTTACAAAGTTATTTTCTCTTAAGTTTGAAAGCAGATCATGGTTTAAAGAAATGAGAAGAATATTTAAAGAAGAAGATAAAGAGACATGCGAAAAACTGGTTGAACTTTTAAATATAAGCTATTCACACGGTTACCCCACTCTTTCTGCAATAGATACGACAAAACTTCCAGTTTTAATAGATTCTCTGAGAAATTTTGTAAATATTTCCGAAACATATGGAATTACGAATAAACAGCTTTTTTCTTCTATAGAAAAATCAGTTGATTACGGTAACGGCAATACCCATCATTACAGTGAACAGCTTCATGACATGGGTAATATAATGAAAAATATTATCAATACGGAAGGAGTTCATGAAAAAATAAAGGAATCTGCCGGACTGGTGGTTAAATCTCTGGAAGATTCAGTAATAAATGAAGAACATGACCCTGTAAGGATGAAAGGTTCGACAGGACTTTCCATATGGGGGCCTGTAAATGCTCTGGATATAGCAATGACAGGTGAACTTTACAGGGAGAAAACAGCAGATTTTACAGAAAAAATTGGCTGGTATTTTCTTATGGAAAGAGGCATAAAAAATCTTCCTCAGGAATTACAGCAGGAACTTTCAGACCTTTCCGGACTCATAAAAGAAACCAATTCTCTCCTGGAAAAACTGGATAAAAACAGATCCCTTCCGAAAGAAGAAAAGCTGGAGATGGCCAGAAAAATAGTGGCCAATAAGAAAGTGATTTATAAGTCAGAAGCAGATATGATATTGAGTAAATATTAGGCTCAGTGCTGCCAGCGGTAAATACAACACCGGATATTTTGTAATTATAGTTAGTTTCATAGCTATCCATAAATAATTACCTCGTAATGCGTAAAGCGTAATGCGTGATGTGCAGGGATTAAACCCGTCACGCGTTACGCGTTACGCGTCACGATAACTTAAATTCTAATAAGTTATGAAATACACTATAATGTCTTCCCGTCATGACTACACCGGGTGGAATATTTACCGTTATAAGCACTAAGAAAGTCTATAGAACATAGAATTTATGAAAGAACATATAATTACAGATAAAAACATACAGACCTGGCTTGTAATAAGCGTTTCCTTCAGTGCATTTATAACACTGCTCGATGATTATATACTCAGTATTTCGCTACCTACTATTTCTTCTTACTTTAATGTGAGTACAGGTACTGTTACATGGCTGCTCCTGACATATCTTTTAATTATGAGCAGTACCCTTCTTATATTCGGAAAATTGGGTGATAAGATTGGTTTAAAGAAAGTTTTTATTGCCGGCTATATATTTTTTACTGCAGGTAGTCTTCTCTGCGGAATTTCCATTAATATTTCAATGCTCATATTATCCCGTGTTATTCAGGGACTTGGCGGCGCCATGCTCTTTGTTACAGGTTTTGCTATTATATCTAAATTTCTGCCTGTACATATTATGGGATGGGCTTTCAGCATGATATCAGCTTTTTCCGCCGCAGGTGTTACGGTAGGTTCCCCTCTGGGAGGTTTCATAACTGCCTGGCTTAACTGGAGATGGATATTTTTTGTAAATGTTCCTGTATGTATTTTTGCAATTATTATTTCCTGGAAGGTAATACCTGATGAACAGAAAAAAATACATCCTTATTTTCTGTATGACTTTGATATAACGGGAAGTTTGTTGAGCTTTTTATCTCCTTTTTTATTGATCTATGGACTTAACAGAGGAGGCGAAGCGGGATGGACTTCTTTTACAACCATAGCATGTATTGTTATATCATTAATTTTATTTGTAATTTTTATCTTATGGGAGAAACGTGTAAAGGAACCACTCATGGATCTGACTATTTTTAAGATAAAATCTTTTTCGTCTGCCAGTATAGCCACTTTCCTTGCAGTTATGACAAGGTCAGGTCATATGATTCTCATACCTTTTTATATGGAGTTCATAAAAGGGCTTACTCCTGAAAAAGCAGGTATGGCTTTGATTGTATTTTCCTGTGTATATACTGTTTCATCCCTTATAAGCGGCACGATGGCCGATAAAATAAATCCTTTTTATCTTTATTCCACTGCCATGATACTGGCCGGTGCTTCATGTATTACCTTCTGTTTTACCCTTGGCAGTCCCGGCCTTTTTAATCTCTTTGTTTTTCTTGTATGGTTTGCCATAGCACTCGGCATGTTTATGTCACCCAATAATAAATATGTTATGAGCCTTATTCCTCCGGAGAAAAAAGGCAGTGCTTCCGGTATTTTCAATACTGTAAGCAGTCTGGCTCTTGTCATGGGAGTCTGTATTTTAGAAGCTGTTTTTTCTTCGTCTCTTCCAGAAAATATTTCATCTGCAAGTCTTTCCGTAGGAAAGATTCCTGCCGATATATTACTGAGAGGATTTTTTAATGCTTATCTTCTTGCAGGTTTGTTCTGTTTTTCTTCAGGGATTATATCTGTAATAAGAGGAATGGCCAGCCGGCATTTAATGAAGAAATAAAAATGTTCATTTAGAATTTTATTAATTGTCTCTTTCCTCCCATTACGCATCACCCATTACGCATCACGATTCTCATATAAATCACTGTAATTTCACTGATTGTTCTCTATCGCTCTTTATTATTTCTAATAATTTTTTTGCTTTCTCCGTATAAAGTTTGATACTATTGAAATCAGGAGTGGTAAGAGTTTTTTGCATTAAAATACCATCGTTTTTGAACCATGCCGGTATATAACCTCCCAGGAAATAACCTTTTTTTCTGAGTTTTTCTATTATTCTCCCTGCCCATGGTTTTTCCAGATTAATAAAAAATTGAAATACAAGGGTATTATTGTCTTTTCCCTTTTGTTCCAGTTCTTCTAAAATCATATCAAAATCGCTGCCCCCCATGATAATATTGAACCTTCCCACAGAGGCATAGGGGAAGAAATTAACAGATATGTTGCTTTTTATATCATATGGGATTGGCTCTGTTGAATATGTAATGGTTCTCTGAATATTCAGATCACTCAGTATATAATCTATTTCTTCTCTGTAAACAGAAGGAATAAATACTTCCTGTTTACTATCATTATAAGGGTGGAGTTGTATGATACATGATACTCTTCCGGGAGCACTCTGTTCTTTTGTATAAGCTTCCTGAGGCATGACATCAATTTCAATTGCCACATCAGTTGCCTCGCTCCGGGATGCAATCTTCTGTGAAATAATATGGTTACATACTGATTCTCCATAAATACCGTCAATGGTTAACCTTGGTATAAGTATATCAAAAATATATCTGTTAATTTTATAAATAGCAAAGGTTTTTCTATAGGAGGGTAATACAAGATATTGACCTCCTTCATAAAGATCCCGGTTGGGAGGAGAACTTCGATACATGGCCCCATGGGCTATAATATCTCCCTTTTCAGTCCTGCCTACAATGGAATAAATATTCCCTTTTTGATTTTCTTCTGTGATCCTGTCCGGCATATAATATGTTTCTATAGGATAAGCTGAACCGTATATAGCATAGAAGAGATGAGCAATTCCTTTTGCATCTTCAGGTCTGAACAGGTCTATATCAAAAGACTGATTGGGCTCTATAGTAATATCATGATTGATTCTCATTGTTTTCACACCTCATTATTTATAAATAGCAAGACGGAGCATTAAATTACCTGATGTATTTCTCCTGTATTCAGCACTTGCTCTTATATCGTCTACAGGTCTGACAGTTTTTTTTGCCAGTTCCGATACAGCTTTAAGATTTTCTATTGACAGATTTTTACCTGTTAATACTTTATCTATTTTCTTTGACCTTATAATTGTAGGGCCCACACTCCCCCAGGCAAATCTGGATTTTTCTATTATTCCGTCAGTGTTGATTCTTAAGAGAGCTGCAAAACTCGCTATTGAAATGGCAAGAGATTTCCTCTGTCCCACTTTTTCAAAATGGTGAATATTAAATTCAGAAGGTTTTTTTATGACTATACCTGTAAGGATTTCTCCGTCTTTTAAATCTGTTTTGCCGGGGCCTTTTATAAAATCTTCAACAGGAATTTTTCTTGTTGAATGTTCTGACATTAATTCAAGTTCTGTGTCAAGCAGATAAAGAGGGGGAAGAGTGTCTCCGGCAGGGGAGGCAGTACAGATATTTCCTCCTATAGTTGCCATGTTTCTTATATTATGCCCTCCCAGTTCATTCAGTGCTTTTACCAGTAAAGGCAGCTCTTTTTTTATAACAGGATTATAGATAATCTGATTTATTGTTGTAGAAGGGCCAATCCATATTTTATCATCACAGTCTTTTATGCCTTTAAGTTTTTCAATGTTTTCTATAAATATTAATGTATTTCCAGTATAGCTTTTTTTTATCAGAAGGTCAGTGCCTCCTGCATAAATCAATGGAGATGGTTCTTTTTTTAAAATCTTCCACACTTCTTCCAATGTTTCGGGCATAAATATTTTTTTTATGATTTTTTCCCGGTAAATATGTGATGTGTGACGGGGATGGACGCAACCCGGCGGTAACTGTTCACTGCTCACTGCTTCTATGGCATCTACAATCTTTTGATACCCGGTACACCGGCACAGATTCCCGCTTATACCTTTCCTTATTTCTTCTCTTGAAGGTTTCGGATTTTTCTTCAGTATATCCATGGCTGTCATGATCATGCCGGGAGTGCAGAATCCGCATTGAACTGCTCCGTATTTAATAAAAGCTTCCTGGAGCGGATGAAGTTCTCCCTTTTGAGATAATCCTTCGATTGTAGTAATATGTTTCCCGTCAATTTGATGGGCCAGCATAAGACAGGCCAGCCGTGTTTCATTATTAACCATAACAGTACATCCGGAACATTCACCTGAACCGCATCCTTCTTTTGTGCCTGTAAGTCCCAGCTCTTCTCTTATTATATCTATTACTCTTCTGTCATATGGTACATCTATTTCAGCATTTTTTCCGTTAATAATAAAGGATATTTTCATAACGTTTTTCTCTTTTCTAACATTTTTTCACCTGTAAACGGCGCCTCTTTTATATAAATTCCACATGCATCATATATAGCATTTGCTACAGCAGGTAATGGCCCATTAATACCTACCTCACCTATGCCTTTCATACCGAAAGGCCCTGACTCTTCATCTGTCTTTACAGGGATTGAAATTATATCGGGAATATCCATAGAACCCGGTATTATATAAGTAGCAAGGTTATCTGTCAGAATATGTCCGTTTTTAATAATAAAATCTTCCATGATGGCATAGCCCAGTCCCTGTGTGACAGCACCATGAACCTGCTGATCATATAGTGCTGGATTTATTACCTGGCCTCCGTCTGTTACGGCAAGATATTTTTTTATTTCTATCTGTCCTGTAAGTTCATCTATTTCTATATATACAAGATGGGCACCATAGGAAAATATTATATGGGGAAAACCGAAAAGAAGTCCTTCCGACGAAGGCGGAATATTTTTACATACAGGTGCGACATAGTGGTTTACACAGATTCGTTCAAAATCTTTCATATATGTTCCGAGTTTTTCCAGAGAGATTTCTCTTCCATCCTGTTTGTTAACAACCTTACCGGGCATTAATCTGAGATTACTATCATTATCTGTAAAGAGAAAAAGACCTGCTCTGTTTATAAGAATCTCCTTTAAATCTTCGCAGGCTTTTATGAGGGCTTTCCCGTAGGTATATGTGGTACGGCCAGCAGTAGAAGAGCCTGAAGGATGGGAGATTGATGTGTCAGGCTGGATAAGTTCCATATCCTCTGTATTCTGTGATAGAATTTCTCCTGCTATTTGAAGAAATGTGGGGGAATTTCCCTGTCCCATATCTGAAACACCGTTATATACCCTGATTTTACCTTTTTCTGTAAGTTCTACCTTTGCTATGGCACTGTCTCTTACATTTTTTCCGTAACCTGCGGCATTGAATATAGCTGCCAGTCCTGTTCCTCTCTTTTTAAAAATAGATGCTTTCTTTTTCCATTCCTCTTTTTCTTTCCAGAGGGAGTGATTTTTTATTGTTTCAAGGCATTCCTTTATACCGGTAGAGTG
>JBEHWP010000362.1:0-6544 GCA_040217665.1 Vulcanimicrobiota bacterium | reverse complement strand
ATATAACATAAATTTGTTTTATAGTAAATAAAGTAGTGAGAGGTGAGTGGTGAAGAGTGAAGAGTGAATTTTACGCGTCACGCGTCACGCATTACGAAACCAACAGTCATGGAGCACAAAAATTATGAAATTTATTAAAATAACTGTTTTTATATTACTGGTAATATCTTTCTCCGGCTTTTATCTTATAAAAGCTCAGACTTCGTCTGAAGTCCAGAAGATTGTAAATGAAGCGGAAAATCTCATAAAAAAAGGACTTTATGATGATGCTATTTCCAGGCTTGAGAAGGCAATAAAAAAAGATCCTTCCTGCAGTCAGGCTTATTATCTCAAGGGAAAAGCCTATCATTCTCTCAGAAATTATGACGTGGCCATAAAGAATTACAAAAAAGTCCTTGAGCTTCAGGCAGGGTGGGGAGAGGCCTGTTATAATATAGGAAGCTGTTATGTAGACATGGGACAGCCGGAACAGGCAATTAAATGGATTGCCCAGGCAAAGGGAATCTTTTACGGTAAAAAGGAAATGGATAAATATAAAAAAGCCCTTGAAAAACTCATAAATATAAGTTCTGGAGATGTAAAAAAATCCTATGAAAAAGAACTTGCTGCAGGTCATCCTCCTTCTACTCCGCAACCATCGCCTGCAGTGAAGGTTACGCCAGAACCGACACCTTCACCGGCACAACCGGACGATATGATTTTCATAGATTCCGGTAAATTTACTATGGGAAGCAGTGAGAAAGATATTCAGAATGCAGTCAATATGTCTAAAGAGGCAGGATGGACAGAGGTTGAAAGAAACTGGTTTACAGATGAATTGCCTGCCCATGAAGTATATGTGAAAGGATTTTATATAGATAAATGTGAAGTTACAAATGAAAAATTTAAGAAATTTGCTGACTCTACCGGTTATAAAACAGATGCGGAAAGAGAAGGTTTTTCAGTTTTATGGGAAGGTTCCGACTGGAAGAAGGCGTCAGGTGCCGACTGGGCTCATCCTCTCGGGCAGGGAAGTTCTGTAAAGGGGAAAATGGATCACCCTGTCGTGCATGTTACATGGAATGATGCAAAAGCCTATGCAACATGGGCAGGTAAAAGACTCCCTTCTGAAGCGGAATGGGAATATGCCTGCAGGGGAACGGATAAAAGGGTTTTTCCATGGGGAAATAACTGGAATGATAATTACTGCAATAATGCAAGATTAAACCTGTCCTATCTTGTCGGATTTATGCCGGATTTCTTTAACGGACGGGGGACAATACCTGCAGGGAAAATCCCTGACGGTGCTTCTCCTTTCGGAGTTATGGATATGTCAGGGAATGTATGGGAATGGTGTTCAGACTGGTATTCAAAGGATTATTATAATTACAGTCCTTCTGAAAATCCGAAAGGGCCGGAAACAGGGGAGAAGAAAATCTTAAAAGGAGGCTCATGGTACTACGAAAATCCCGCCTATCTGAGAGCTTCTATCAAGCTTGCAGAATTTCCCGGTACGAGGAATTTTATGATAGGTTTTAGATGTGTGAAGGATAAATAACATGATAACAGTAATTTTCGGACTTCCCGGCACAGGGAAGACTACAGTAAGGGAAGAACTTCGTAAATATCTGGATTTTTATTATTTCAGCACAGATGAACTCAGAAGAGATGTTTTAACCTCTTCTTCAGAGAATTTTTCCTATGAAGACACTGCGCCTCTTACATGGAATGAAATACTTATGGCCTACAGGATTGTATGTTATGCTGCAAAACCTCTCCTTGAATTAAAAAAGAATGTCCTTTTCGATGCTTCTTTTTCCAGTAAAATTATGAGGCATTATGTAATAGACCTTGGAAAAAAAACAGAAAGTGATATTTATTTTCTGGAAATAGTCTGTCCTGAAGACATGGTAAGAGAAAGAATTTTCAGGAGATTAAATGAGAAAACCTCTGAAAGTAATGCGGGATGGGAGGTTTATAAAAAAGTAAAAAAGACTTTCGAACCATTTGAAGAAGACCATTATGTAATTGACACATCGAAAGATGTGACACTTCAGATTAAAGAAGTTTTCAGAGACTGCAATATACAGTTACTTCATTAAGTCAAGAAGTTTTTTTTCTGATTTCACGAGCCGTTTTACAATTACATCCATTATCCTTATGGAAACTTCGGGGAATTCCATTAATATGTCAAGAAAATTCTCCCTGTTTATTCTGACGCCTGAAAATTTTTTACTTACCCTTGCCGATGCACTCCTCATACAGCGGCTTATAATAGCATATTCTCCGAATATATCGTTTTTCTCCATCACTCTTAATATCAGCTCTCGCCCGTCAGGTAATTTTTTAAAAATCTCTACTGTACCTTCGAAGATAACATAGGCATCAAAAGCTTCATCCCCTTCTTCAAACAGTAAATCTCCTTCATGACAGGATATTTCTGATGATGTGAAAGCGATAATTTTAACTTCATCATATGGTATTGATTCAAATAAATCACATGCTTTTAAATAATCTATTTTTTCAGATAGACTGTACATTGCACACCTCTTTGTGAAAAATTAAAAACTCCATAATTTATTTTCACCTTCTACATTATGGATATATTCAAGAAAATATGAGAGGAATTTTTTACATAATTCTCTGCTGTGATGGCCATGTTCCCCTATTTCATGAACAAGTTTCGCAAGATGTAGCGTCTCCTGGTAGGCTTCTCCCAGTTCCATTTTTTTTGACAGTTCCACAGCATATTCAGTTATTTTTTCCGTAAGGTCTCGTCCTTTTAATTCCATATTTGTCCGTGAAGATATTTGCTTTAAGGTGGCTAAAAATAAAAAACTTATATCCCTGTATATACTCATATTATAGACAAGAGTAGCAAGTAAATCCGACATTCTTGTGAGAAAATTCATGTCTTCCATGGTAAAGGGTTCATTGTCAAGTTTATCAAAAGCTTCTACCACTCCTATTATATCTTCATTATAAATAAGAGGGACACAGAGAATTGATTTTGGATGATATCCTGTTGCTTCGGCTATATCTTTTTTCCATCTCGGATCAGATTGAATATCTGCTGCAATTACAGGTTCTCCCGTAACTGCCACTGCTCCTGCTATGCCTTCACTGACAGGAAATCTGAATACCATCGGTTTTTCTCTGTCAGGATCTGTTTCAAGAACCAGTTCATTTGTTTTCTTATCTACAAGAAGTATGGAACTCCACTCGGCATTCAGAAGTTTTCTTATAGTTCTGAGTGTCGATTTTATTAAATAAATATAACCTTCAGGTTCTGCCACAGTCATAGTAGTGTTCAGAAGTTCCATTAATTCCCTTACTCTTTCTTCAAAAGAAACTTCTTCCAGCCTGGATTTCAGCATATCTCTTTCTTTTGTAACATCTCTCAGTCTGAGGAAAGTTGTATCATATTCTTTTTGAAGTTCTTCCAGCTTCTTTTGAAGTTCTGACGAATTATCTGACATGAAAAATCCCCTCCCTGTATTTTTTTATTAAAATAATTCTTATCCTTATAAGAAAAGTCCTTCTTTTTATGTAACTAACTATAATTTATAAAAAGTAATGTGAATTTTAGAAATATTTTTCTTGCATAAGAATATATAAAACAGGTATAATTATAGTGAAATGAATGTTTTAAAAAAATGAAATGTTAAGGAAAATTAGAATTTTCCATGTAGATTTATGTATAGAAAGGGAGTATTTTTGTGTACAGATTAATTTGTTCCATCCTGTTCATTATAATTACTTCATTCCCGTCTATGGCCTTTAAAGAAAGACAGGGACTGGATAATTTTGTTTTTTCTCCTGATACTGCTGTTATTATTACAGACCTTCAGGGACAGATTGATGTTTTGCCATCAGATAAGGAAGAACATGTTCAGGTAAAAACAGGAGATATTATTTCTTTGAAAGATAAACTCATAAGCGCTGATAACAGCCGGTGTAAAATGGTTTTTTCTGACGGAAGTACTTTAAAGATCGGTTCCTCTACGGAAATTGAATTCTGTGACAGAGAAAAAATAACTATGTCTTCAGGTAAATTATGGGGTAATATAAAAGATGGCAGTAATTTTAATATTATCACACACGCAGGAACTGCTGTCATAAAGGGTACAGAAATGGAAATTGAAGGAACAGAAAATTCTTCTACCCTTACAGTAATAAAAGGAACAGTTGAGTTTTTTAATAATTCAGGTTCCCTTCTTGTCAGGGAAAAGACTGTTGCTACTGCAACTGCTGATACGGCTCCTTCGGAAATAAAAAGACTTTCAGATGATGAGATATTAAAAAAACTTGAATGGAGCAGTTTTGGCAATCCACGGGTAATGGTGTTAATAGAAGAAGTAAATTTTGAAAAAAAAGGTTTTATTACGGAAGGTACTCTGAACAGTTCTCTCAGTGATAACCATTATCATCTTATAGATGAAACTCAAATAAATGCCATAAGAGAAACGGATGAAGCAAAAAAAGGACTTACAGGTGATGCTGTATCTGCCGCTACGTTAGGCAAAAGACTTCAGTCTGATATAATTGTTATAGGTAAGGTTGCCACAGAATTTGTAGGACAGATGTCTACTTCCCGGAATACTTTGTTTACGTCAAATGCCAGATGTGATATAAGAGTCGTTATATCTGATACAGGTCAGATAATACTTGCGAAAACCATCAGTCAGAAAGGGACAAGCCTGTCCAGAGAAGAAGCAGGAAATAAAGCAATAAAGAAAATGGCAGATATAATAGTCAGAGATATTGTGTGGGAAATACCGGTAAACTATACTGTTCTGAGTAATTCTCACAGAGCCATACAGATTATTGTAAGTAACTGTGATTTTACATCCCGCGATAAAATAATTGAACATTTAAAGCAAAATCCTGTTACAGGTAACCATGTTTATCCGAGATCCTTTGAAAATTCCATAGCTATCATTGATATAGAATATATAGGTACATCTGATGGCCTTGCAGGCGAAATATTGAAAATTTCAGATCCAAAGATTTCCGTTACAGGAGTTACTATGAATAGAATAGAGATTTCTGTAAATAAATAACCCTGTCTGAAAATCGCCTGTGTTTTTCAGTTATTTAAGATTTGTTGACCTGAGCATAAGCATGTAATAAAAGTCTTCCTCCTGTCACGCGTTACGCGTCACAAGAGTTTATATGTATTATTTATACTTATAACAGGAAGTCAATGAGCCTGCTTAAAGGGTAAAGAGGTTTTCTGATACGATTCTATAAAAATTTGTCCTCCCGTTACGCGTCATGCGTCACGTATCACGATTTTAGAGAGGTAAGTCTTTATGTTATGTCCCTGCTGTAATAATGAAACTTACAGAGATGAAAATATCTGTCCTTCATGCGGTTTTTTTATTCATGGATTACAGGGTGGAACTCTGCTGAATAACAGATATGAAATATTAAATGCTATAAAAGCCGGCGGAATGGGCGCTATTTACAGGGCTTTTGATAGAATCAGAGGAAACATATGTGCTGTAAAAGAGCTTTTCAGAAAAGAGGACATTACATCGGATAATTCTTATGAAGCCGATGTAGAGGCTTATATGCTTAATCGTTTTATGGAAGAAGCAGGTTTACTTGTTGACCTGGACCATCCTTCCATACCTGAAATGATTGATTTTTTTACCACAGGTAATGATTATTATTATCTTGTTATGGATTATATAGAAGGGAAAGATCTTTTTACAATCGTTGTGGAGCGAGATGGAGAAGGTCTGGATGAAATACTTGTTCTTACATGGGCTATGGAAATATGTGATATTCTCCGGTATCTGCACTCAAGAACCCCTACTGTTCTTCACAGAGATATAAATCCTGCCAATATTATTCTCAGAAATAAAGACAGACGATTATTTCTTGTAGATTTCGGTCTTGCAAGAACTATTTCCGAGACAAACGGCGTAAAAACCTCTGTCGGTACAGGTGCCTATACGTCTATGGAACAGTTTAACGGACGTCCTGAACCGAGAAGTGATATTTATTCACTCGGTGCAACCATGCATTTCCTTCTTACTGCACGGGAAAGTGAACCTTTTAGATTTGTTCCGGTAAGAAAAATAAGGCCTGATGTGTCTGAATTCACTGAATATGTTATTCAAAAAGCTTTGAATTTCCTGCCGGAACACAGATTTTCTTCTGCTGATGAAATGTATCTTGTTCTTAAAGGGAAAATTCCTGAAAGTGCGAATTCTATCTGTGAAAGAGATGAAGGTACTTATATAGAATTTGATTCGGAAGAAAAAGAATTTGAAGATAATAGTGCAAATGAAGAATATCGAGAGGTGAATTTAAATATGTCAAAAAAAGAACAGGGGCTTTTTTCCAGATTATTCTCCAAATTCACGGGAGCGAAAGATGAACCCCCTGCAAAACATGCTGAGAATATAACCTATGAACTGTATATACTCGATGGTGATGAAAGAGGTAGAGTTTTTGAATTAGGGTATAATCCTGTAGCTATAGGCAGAAGGCTTCCGGGAGATAACAGAACGACAGATATATTAATAACAGATATAGAAGCCACTATATCTAC
>JBEHWP010000361.1:0-6582 GCA_040217665.1 Vulcanimicrobiota bacterium | reverse complement strand
TGCCTGAAATAAAAGAGCATTTGCAGGCGTGTGAAACTTCGGGTGAACATCTGCAGCTTTTTTTAAGAAAAAACCGTCTCTTGCTGTTGCATAGAGAATTCTGGCACCTCCCAGTATGAGGCCGTTGTTGCAGCCGAAGGTTGATATCATAACAGCAGCGGCGATGAATGATAAGCCCGGATTACCGAATATTGTTTTTGCTACATCTGCGGCAATTCTGTTGTCGGGAATACCTGACATAAGGTTTATGGGAACAACATACATATAGGCTACTGTAGCAGCTACATAGACAGCCATTGTAGCAAATGCTCCCAGAAATAAAGACAGAGGCAGATTCCTCTGAGGGTTTTCTACTTCTTCTGCCACATAGGTAACATTATACCAGGGGTCATAGGCAAATAGAGCTTTTGACATGGCTACTGCAATTGCACCGAAAAGACCTATGGCAATACCATGTTCAGCAAGTTTTAATGAGAAAAAAGGACTGAAATGATTTAAACCTCCTTCTTTGAAAAAGAGAAAACTGCAGAAAACCAGTATTAAAACACATGCTACCTTGAGAACTGTAAATACATTCTGTACAAAGGCTCCTGATTTTAACCCGTATATATTTATGAGCGTTAATATCCAGATACTTAAAATACCTGTAAGTTGCGCAGAATTTAATGTGAAATAGGGAAGAGATAATAATACAGTTCCTTCCGAAATCCATGGAACAAATACACCTGTATATTTTGCAAAAGCCACTGCTACAGCAGCTATAATACCGCTCTGAATGACAAGAAAAACAGTCCATCCGCAGAGAAATCCCATCAGAGGAGAATAGATTTCTTTTAAGTATATATACGGCCCTCCTGCTTTCGGCATGGCGGCAGCCAGTTCTGCATAGGATAGAGCGCCGCAGATTGTAAGTACTCCTCCTATAACCCACAGGAGCAGTATCAATCCCGGTGAAGGAATATAGCCTGCCATAAGTGAAGGAACTATGAAAATACCTGACCCTATCATTGAGCCTATTACCAGTGTTGTGGCATCAAATAAATTAAGTCCTCTGACCAGTTTTGTCTCTTCTTCCATAAAAAACCTCTTTTCACATAAATTTAAGTAATATAACATTCTATAAACAGGTTTTTTTAACCTTCAAAATAAAATTTTTATTGCCTTTTCTTACCGCATTATGTAAAAAAGTATCAAAAAATTAACTTTTTGTTAATATTTTTATTGATAATATTTGTTATAATATTTTATAATAGATAAAATTTTAATCAGGCGGTGATTTTACTTATGATGATAAATAAAAATACGGTAAATAAGGACCAATATCTTATAGCAGATGCAAACCGCTACCGGTTCAAGGCGGGGGAGACCCTTGCATCATCACAGCAGGCATCTGCCAGAAAGCTTGATCCTGCAGTTTTTAATAAACACCTTGGAGAAACTCATAAATTTTTTTCAGGTAATCATGAAGAATTTACTCCTGTAACAGAACAGGAAGATGACCCTTCTGTATCAGCCAGAAAAGAAACGTCCCGAATTGATACGGCGCAGTTAACAGGAAACACTCCTGTCATTAACGGAGAAACAGAAACATCTAAAACGAAAAGTGAACAGAAAATAGAGAAAGGGGAGACTGCTTCTGAACTGTCAGGATCTCCTCTTGTAGCAGTGGCGGAAAAGGCCTATGAACAATACTCTCAGGAACTGGAACCTGTAAAGGGGCAGATGAGAGATATCTTCGGCTCCCACGGAGAGATCCAGGCAAGAGCAAAAAATCCCGTGTCTGCTGCAAACAGACTTCAGAGGGTTCTGGATAACGGATGGGCACAGGATATATCAACTCCACAACAGGCTCTGTCCAATCTATGGGATGCCATAGGCTCAAGGGTTGTACTCAATGATACAACACCTGCCGGTATACAGAATACTGTTGATTCCATGGCAGATTCCATAAGAACAGGGAAGCTTGAAATAACAAGTCTGAATAATCTGAGAGGCCCCGGAGGTGTTCCTTATTTTTCCAAAAAACAGTTAAAGCAGATATACATGGCTGATTATGAGAGGCGTCAGGCCTTAAAAGCAGAAGGGAAAGAAGCAGGCAAACCAATAGCTATCGGAGGAGCATGGTTTCAGGTTGATGAAGAGACTGTCGGAAAATTAAAAGGGGAAATCTCTGATGATAGATTGAAATCTCTCAGAACCATTATAGATAGTAAACTTCCGCAGGAAGAAATAATGAAAAAATTAAAAGACATGAAATTCAGCGATTCTGAAATAGAAAAAATTCTTTATCATGCTCCTATGGGTGATACAGACAGATCTGCAGGATCTCCTTTTACATCCGTATGTGCCTATGTTAAACATAATAACGGTGTTACGGGAGAATTGCAGATTATAGGCTCTTCAGTGTTAAAGATTGCCAATGCAGAACATCTTCCTTATGATGCAATGATAAAAAAGGATCTTTACAGAGAACTGTCACCTGAAGGAAAGACAAAAATAGAACCATATTTTAAACCTTTTGAAGAAGCTATGTCAGAGCTTACGGAAAATCAGAAAAAAGAATATAATGAATATTTAAACTCCTGTTATATTTATGCAAGAAATCTGGAACTGGGTATAGTAACAGATTACCCGGAAGTACCGGCAGGTTTAAATCAAAATCTGAGTATGCAAAATATCCTTCATATCCATGATATATATTCGAAGGTAAAAAAGCAGTATCCAAAGGAGTAATATTCTATGAAAGAAAAAGTGGAAAAATTTAATGAATCTATAAAACGTATGTTGTCCTTTCTTGTTAAAAAAATGGAAGGACAGAATGAAAGTCACGAAATCAGAGTAACCATAAAAGATTTCTGGCCTGATTACAGAGAAAATATTTTATTTACTGTAACATCCTTACCGGGTAAAGAGGATAGAGCTTTTAATATAGAAGTTTTCACCGGAACAGGTCTGAGTGATTCTTCACAGTTTTACAGCAACAGTCATGATGAAGTGTTAAATTTTTTAAAAGATTCTTCCAGTGCGGGGAATATTATAGAAAAAGTAAGAAATATGGGTATGGCTCTTTTAATAGAAGAAGACAGACGTTATGATTCTAATGATGACTGGCAATAAATATTGCTGAATGTTTACGGAGGAAATATATTATGAATATTAATCGAATAGATTATAGAGCTAATAAATTGCCTGATATTATATCCGGTAAACAGGTAAAAGAAGAAGTAATAGAATTACACGGTAAAGATACTGTTACCCTGTCAGTTCCTGTTACACTTGACATTGACGGCAAATCTGTGGAAAAGAAGATAGACTGTGACATATCTGATAAAGAAATTACCCTCCATCTGAAGCATACGAATGATGTTCATGGAAATATGCCTTCTGTTGCTAATATGATTAAACCCGATGAATTCTGGGTTGATGCAGGTGATGCCTGGCAGGATTATACCTTTCATTCTATAGTTTCAGGAGGCAGGGAAGAAGCAGAGCTTATGAATTTAAGAGGCTGTGACATTGCAGTACCTGGAAATCATTTTTATGATGACGGAGGCGTTCCTTCTGCAGAGAAAATTATAGAAATGTCTGATTTTCCTTATATTTCTTCCAATATAAAAGGGATGGCTCCTTATGTTATAGCAGAAGTAGAAGGTATTAAACTTGCTTTTATAGGAACGAGAACCCCAAGGAAGAGATTTGGTATGGTTGATCCCAGTCTGGTCAAAGATCTGAATATTACAGAGCCTCTGGAACCATTGAAAAAATCTGTAGAAGAAGTCAGGGCAATGGGTATTAATAATGTTATAGTTATTTCTCATTTAGGTCTTGAACCTACAGAAGAACATAAAGATATTATCTCAGATAAAGAGGTGGCACAGAAAATACCGGGTATAGACCTGATTATAGGAGGCCACACTCATACCCCTACAAAAGACACTGTTTTTGTAAATGGAACAAGAATAGTTCAGGCAGGGCCGGGAGGCCATGGTGATCCAAAAACAGATGAACTTTATATAGGCGATCTTTCCATGACTTTTGACAGAAATACCGGAAAAATAACCTCTATAAATCATAATCTTTTGTCTGTAGACAGGGGTAATATTCGAGATAAAGATGTACAGGATCTACACAGTAAATATTTGGAGGAAGAAAAAAGAATTCTTCAGGAAAAACTGGGCATTGCTGAAGGTGATTTTATCCATGAGATTAAAACACCTGTAGATTCAACTCTTGGTAATCTGATAACAGATGCAATGAGAAAAGCAACAGGTGCCGATATAGCCATGCTGGACAGCAACTTTTTCTTTGAAGACGGACAGGATATTAATACCGGTTTATTGCGTCACGGTGAAATCACTATGAAAAACCTTACAGAAGTATCGCCATGGATCGGGAAATCCCAGGATACAAGAGTTGAAACATGGCCTGTAAAGGGAGAGGACATAAAGAAACTTCTTGAAGACGGAGTCAGTAAACTGGTTGGACCTAAAAAACATCACGGCCTGTTTCAGGTTTCCGGCCTGTCTATGTCTTATGACCCGTCCGCTCCCGAAGGATCAAGGGTTACACAGGTAATGGCAGGAGATAAACCTCTTGATATGAATAAAAATTATGAGCTTACCACCAGTTTTTATGTAGGAAACTGGAACAGTATTTTTACCGGACGTAATGAAAATACTGTTACAGACGGAAGGAAATTGCGGGATATTGTAGCAGATTATATAAGGGATGAGGCTTCTATCTCTCCTGTGCAGGACGGAAGGATAAAGGTTCTGTGAAGAGTGAACAGTGAGTCGTGAACAGTGAACGGGCGCCGGTTACCAGGTTATTATATGTGCAGCATAATGTTTATTTTACACGACTCACCCTATCTCTATCTTTTTCAATTTTTCTGTTATTACTACCCCTTCTGACATAAAGTTGACGAATTTTTCTATTCCCACTTTCAGTAGTTTAATCTTTTCCAATCGTTCATAAAGCAGCTGTGCTGTTATTCTTTCTTCTCCTTCTTTACTTTCCTGATATGTTTTTAGCATGGCCTGACATTCTTCTACTGTTTCTAAAAAATCTCCTATATTTCTTTTTCCTATATGTTTTAATCTATGTTTTACGAGGTGTTCCGGAGCATACTCTGCTTCGTAGTATTTTTTTCTGCCTTTTTTACTCCATATTCGTCTTACAATATTTCTGCTCTCAAGTTCTCTGAGATAAACACTTACTGTACCCTTTGTCAGAGAGAGTTTTTCACAGATTTCATCCATAGATAAAGGGCTGGCACTGAAAAATAGAACACCGTATATACGTCCCATGGCATCACTGAAATTCATTACAGAACTTACAGATGCCATTCCTTCTATAAAGTTATGCTCACCTTCTGAAATACTCATAAAAATCAATAATTCTTTTTTTCTATATAAATAGCATCAGGTTTTTTATCAGTCTGTTTATCAGGCTTTTTATCGGGTTTAGGAGCTTGAGGCTCTGTAGGATAAGGTGTAGGGGTAGGCGGAATTATGGGATCCCTGATAGTTACTCTTGTACCTATATTGACATATTCATAAAGTTCTTCTACATCCGGTATGGCCATTCTTACACATCCGTGAGATACGTTCATACCTACAGTTTCAGGATAATTCGTTCCATGTATACCTACAAGGGAAGAATTCAATTCTATCCATCTTGTTCCCAGAGGATTGTCAGGCCCCGGTTCGGTCAGTTCAGCTTCTTTTGCCCAGGGAGAATCAGGCGGAATCCAGGTAGGATCTTTTAATTTGTTAGTTATAATAAATTCTCCCGTAGGTGTCGGATATTCAGGACTGCCACAGGCAATAAGATAATTTTTCACCACTTTCCCGTCTAACATAAGTGCTAAATTAAACTGCGCAAGCTCTATAACTATGTAATAGGATAGCCTGTCTATAGTTGAAGGCCCTACGACCCCATCAGGTTCCAGACCGTTTTTCCCCTGAAATTTCTTTACAGCTTCAAGGGTTTTTTGATCAAATACTCCTGTTATATCATTTTCTGGCAAATAATTGCGCAATACCAGCATTCTCTGCAAATCCTTCACATCCTGCCCTATTGCTCCCAGTATCTGTGTCCTCTGACCGTAATTTTCAGTGCTGTCTACAGTAAAAGACCATTTTTTTATGTCCTTTAAACCTACAGCATTTTCTACTTCCACTTCTACATTATGAGTGCCTTCCACAAGTTTTTCCGGTTTATACTTTATCATAGAAGAATTTACCAGCTCGACAGAAACAGCTTTCCCGTTTATTTTCATATTTATGTAGTTTATCTTACTGTCTTCAGATATTGTTACAGATATAAGAGGATCAACTTCTTTGACTATTTTGCCATCAGGCGGAAAAGGAGAAGACAATTTGGGAGGAGTACTGTCAAAGAACGCTTTTATATCATAAGTTGATTTATTTCCTGCTCTGTCGGTAGAAGTGATGCGAAAAATATTTTTGCCTTCTTTTAATATAAAATCCTTTTGAAAATCTCCTGTATCACCGGTTTTTATATCAAAAAATTTTCCGTCTTTCTCTATTTTAACCTTTGAAATTACTTCTGTTTTTC